>NZ_JSFH01000003.1 GCF_000784835.1 Thermotoga sp. Mc24
AGTATCGTCCCTTCACCACCAGACAAACTCGTCCCTCCTATCACCGTAGCCGCTATCACGTCCAGCTCATACCCCTGCCCCGCATTCGGTTGGGCCACCCCAAGCCATGCCGTCAATAGAAATCCCGCAAACGCAGCAAGAAATCCGTTTATCGTGTACACCATGATCAGTATCCTGTCTGTCTTGATCCCCACCAGCTTCGACGCTTCCATGTTCCCTCCTATCGCATAGATCCTTCGCCCCGTCACTGTGTACTTCAAAAATATGTGGGCTATCACCCCTATCACCGCCATGTAGATCACCGGTACCGGCACTGGCCCTACCATTCCTTGCCCGTGCACTGTGAAGCTCTCTGGAAACGGTGATATGGGCCATCCCCCGCTCATCACGTACGCAAGTCCTCTCCCTACGCTCAACATTCCCAATGTGCTGATGAACGGTGCTAACCTCGCCTTCGTGATCAAAAGCCCGTTCGCAAGCCCAAAGCCTACTCCTACCGCCAATCCTATGACCACACTCAAAAATGGTGACAAACCCTTCTCATTCATCAAAAGCCCCATCACTACACTCGCCGCCCCAAGTATGGACCCTACCGACAAATCTATCCCAGATGTGATGATCACCATCGTCATCCCAAATGACATGATCGCTATGAACGATACGTTCAGTATCACCGTGAATATGTTCTCCACTGTCAAAAATTCTCTCGTCGTTACCCCTAAAAACACCACTATCGCTATGAGTATTAGAAATATCCCCGCTTCCCTCGCCTTGAACAGCTTTTTCCACAACTCAACCACGCCTCCTCACCATTGTTTTTATCCTTTTCTTTTCATAAAGAAGGGGGGATGACCCCCCAATTAATCTCGAAATTTTAGAATTTGTACTTATCGCTTTGTATAGATTTTCTTTGCGTATTCATAGTACTCATCAATATTTTCACTCGTGACAACATCAACACCTGTGTCGATGATGTAGTCCCTTTCTTTTATTATCTTGTAATCAGGTTTCCCGTATTCTGCCACTATTTTTTCAAGATTTCCAAGGGTTTTTTCAACACCATCTTTTGCCATGAAATAGAGCAATACCGTGGAGAAATAACCCATGTCGTACGGTCTTTGCCCTATGAGACCTTTTATAACACCAGCTTTGACAAGCTCAAGCTCTGGTTCCAAAGTATCAAAAGCAACTATCAGAAGTTCCTTCGCTCTCTGCGGTCCACCGAGAGCCGAAATAATGGTGTTCGGAGGTGCAACAAGAGAAGCGTTTGAAGCGAACCACCCGTCAAGATCCGTGTACTTTCTAGAAGCATCCCTCAGTATCTGAATCGCTTTCGCTGCATCGTCATTACACGGGAACGGATCAGCAACGTAGACTATCTCTTTTCCGCTCTTCTTGGAGTAGTCCTCAAGAGCATCTTTGAAGCCTCTGATCCTTTCGTTCAAATTCAACGCAGCAAGACCACCTGTGAGTATCGCAAGTTTGATTGTCTTCTTCTCAGGTCTGTATTTTTCTATAAGCTGCGCCATCAATTTTCCTGCTTCGTATCCTGCGTTGTAGTTGTTGGTTCCTATGTAAGCATACCTTCCACTGTCCGGTGAGTCAGAGTCAAACATGATTACTGGTATCCCCTTGTCAAGTGCCCTCTTGACAACTACCTTTATCCCTTCAGGATCGTTCGGTGAAATGCCTATCCCGTCTACACCTTTCACTATGTAGCTCAGTATCTTCTCTGCCTGCTTCGCTGCATCTGCCTCAACTGGTGCGTCGAATATCGCTTTGATTCCCAGTTTCTCTGCCGCATCTTTCATCCCGTTCTCCACCGCAAACCAGTACGGATTGTTGAGTGATTTCGGTGCCAGAAGTATTGTCATGTCTTCTGAGAAAACAAACACCGACAGCAGCAAAATCATACCAAGCAACAGCAAACCTTTCCTCATGAAAAACACCTCCTACGGTAGGAATACTAATGGTTATGATAGGTACGTACATTACATAATATACACTACAATAACAGAAAAGTTCAAATTCAGTTCTCGGTCATTTCATATCGAAATACCAGAATACAGAAAATTATTCGTGATTATTAACAGAATGCTTAGTTTTTCTTCTCCTTACAACCGTTTACAACGAATCTATAAACAGTAACCTGTCTGTACTCCTCACCTGGTCTCAAGATGGTGCTTGGAAAGTTTGCATGATTTGGAGAATCGGGGAAGTGCTGTGCTTCAAGACACAAACCTGAGTACGGTCCGTAGTATGTACCGCATTTTCCCTTCACATCGAGGAAGTTTCCCGTGTAGAGTTGAAGACCCGGCTCTGTTGTGTAAACTTCCATCTTTCTTCCGGTCTCGCTATCCTTCAAAACGGCTGCAAGCTTTAGCTTTCCATTTTCACCGTTTAAAACGTAGTTTATATCGAAGCCTTTTGTTGTAGTGCTTTTCAACGGTTCAATGGCATCTCTCAGAACTTTGAATGTCCTGAGATCGAAAGGCGTACCATTAACAGGGGCGATTTCTCCTGTTGGTATAAGGTTCTCGTCAACGGGGGTGTAGTTATCTGCGTTTATCATAAGCTCGTGATCAAGTATTGAACCATCACCGGTAAGGTTAAAATAGGAATGTTGTGTGAGGTTCACAACAGTGGGTTTATCCGTTTTGGCACGATACTCTACCTTCAGTTCGTTTTCGTTTGTGAGAGTGTAAATAACTGTGAGATCCAGATTTCCAGGATAGCCTTCTTCGCCATCGTGGCTCAAATACTTCAGAACAAGGGAAGGTCCAGCGGGCGTTTTCATGGGAACGGCTTTGAAGACCCTGGTGTAGAATCCCTTCACACCACCGTGGAGCGCGTTTGGACGATCTCCATCGTTCAAGGCAAGCTGATAGGTGACTCCGTCGATCTCGAATCTTCCACCGGCTATTCTGTTTGCATATCTTCCCACTATCGCTCCGAAGAAGAAGTTCGAGTTCTTTGCTTCGTACTCCTGGAGTGTGTCAAATCCCAAAACAACATCAGAAAGGGTGCCAGAACTGTCTGGCACCCACAACTCTCTAACTATCGCACCATAAGTGATGATCTTTGCCATCATTCCATTTTTGTTTATGAGTGTGTACTGATATACAGGTATTCCCTCAGAAGTTGTTCCGAAGAACTCCTTTTCAATGTGGCTCATCAGATATTCCATTTCTTTCTCCTCCTGGCAGCGGTTTTTCTTACTCCAATTCTACCTCAATCACACTGCAAGAGAATGGCTTAAATGTGTGTTCAAATTCGGTGTCAACGGTGATGGTTTCGGAGGTAATATCAACGACGTTCGGATTTTCCATGGTGTTTCTCGCGTTCACGTCCGGACCTGTGAGAGTATAAACGGTGGCTTCTTTCTGCCCCAGCCCTTCCACTCTGATTGGAACCTTCAAAGCGTCTTCTTTCCTGTAGTTTACAACAGCGATGAAGAGTTTCTTGCCATCTTCTGAGATGGAAGCGGCGGCATCAAGGAACGGTGCGTTCTCGACAGAGAAAGGCATTTTGTTGATGAACATGACTCCTTCTATGTTGTAAGTCTCCGATTCAACATGGGTCTTGACAAGCTTTTCTCCGGAATGATTCACGATGAGTTCGAAAGCCTTGTAAACGGGTGTGAGAATGAGACCGTTTTTCTCGGTGTGTATAGCTCCAAGGGCGTTTACAAGCTGTGCGAGATTGGCAAGTGGGACTATGTCGCTAATCTTTTGAAGAAGTACAAGCACTCCACATGCAAAGATACCATCTTTGAGATCGTAAGGTTCTTCGAGTTTGTTATCGGATACTCTGTACCATACGTTCCATTCATCAAGGGCGATTTTGACACCTCTCTTTCTAGCAGTATCCACCGTATCGATGAGCTTTTTCACTCCGATGAGTCTTTCTTTGAGAAGGTAAACCGTAGAGACCGTTTCGTAGTAATCGTCGGACCCTGTGTAGAAATGGTAGGATATGAAGTCAATCACATCACCTGCTTCTTGAAGAACCCTGAGATTCCATATAGGGTCGTCACAGCCTACGGCGATCGCTTTAATTGTAGGATCGAAAACCTTCATCCATTTCGTGTATTCTTTGGCGGCTCTTGCGTATTCGTCTGCCGTCATGTGGCCTACCTGCCATTCCCCGTACATCTCGTTGCCTATTCCCCAGAACTTCACGTTGTAAGGTTCTGGATGACCGTATTTTCTTCTGAGTTGAGCGTAGTAGGTATTACCCTTCCCGTTGCAGTATTCGAGCCAGTGGAGAGCTTCGTCGAGTGTTCCAGTTCCCATGTTTATACAGATGTAAGGTTCTGCTCCTATCTCACGACAGTACTCAATGAATTCGTCCGTTCCAAATCTGTTCGTCTCTTCCTGTTGCCAGGCGAGATCGAACCTGACGGGCCTCTGATCTTTTGGACCTATTCCGTCTTCCCAGTGGTAGTTCGACACGAAGTTTCCACCGGGCCATCTCAAGTTCGAAACTTTTATCCTCTTTACAGCCTCCAGAACGTCTTTTCTGAAACCCCTTTCATCAGAGAGCGGAGAACCTTCTTCATAAATTCCGCCGTAGATACACCTTCCCAGATGTTCCGTGAAATGACCGTAGATGTGTCTACTAATCGGCTTGACAACTTTTTTTGGATCAACCACTATCCTGTAGGACATACTCTTTTCCCTCCTCACTTCACGAAAGTTGGTGTTATAGAAATACCTATGATCGGCCGTTGACAGCTGAAGAGGTAAAGGAACTTTTCCAGAAAAGGTGAACTACCATGACTTATAGAAGTCATGGCTTCCCGCTTCAACCCGTGGTGGCTCGTAGACCCCTTTCGGGTTCCGCCGCCAGAGCACGGTCCACGGGCATGAACTCGGACGGTTCCCGCCCTACTGATAGCATCAAGCCGTACCTGGCAAGATTCTTCGCAGCGTTCACGTCTCTATCGTGGTGCGCTCCACATACAGGACACGTCCATTCTCTGACGCTCAGGTCTTTGACTTCTTTGTTTATGTATCCGCATTCACTGCACATCTGACTCGAGGGATAGTATCTGTTTGTTTTTATCACTTCGATCCCACAGCGCTTTGCCTTGTACTCGAGAAGTTCTAAGAATCTCCTCCACGACTGCATGTGGATGTGCCTGGCAAGTCTGTGGTTCTGAACCATACCTTTGATGTTGAGGTCTTCCACCACGATTCTTTCCAGTTTGGCTTTCGCTGACAAGATCGTGGGTGATCTTGTGAAGCCAGTCGCTTTTTATGTTGACTATCTTCTCGTACAGCTTTGCAAGACGCAAACGTGCTTTCTCCCAGTTCTTTGAACCTCTCTGCTTCCTGGATAATCGTCTGTGAAGTCTTTTGATCTGTCTCTCGTATTTTGAAAGGTCTGGCATGCTGTATTTTCTTCCGTCGCTCAATGTGATCGTGTCCTTGATTCCAAGGTCTATTCCCAAAGCATCTGTTGACTTGTTCTCCACTTCAACG
>NZ_JSFH01000004.1 GCF_000784835.1 Thermotoga sp. Mc24
CTTCGTAGGGTAAATACGAAATTTGTAGGTTATGAGCATGCTTATCCTTCCTTTGAGATTACTCCTTGAGATTCAAGAACCTTCTTTTTCACTTCTATATGTGATATATTAACATTTTGGCACAAATTAAATTGCAAATTCATCTCCACCTTATAGAAAATGGTGTCTTCTTTGCACTTTGTTCAATAAAAGAGCCCCTTCGTGGGGCTCTTTTTTATTTTAATCCCGTTGTTTTTATTCCTGCCGTTATGTATTCACGAGCCACAAGGAAGAGAATCATTGGTGGTATTATCATGATCGTTGCCATTGCCATTATTAAATCCCATCGAACAATGAAAGTTGTTCTCGAGAAACTGTAAATACCCACACTCAGGGGTTTCAGTTCTTCCGAGTTGATGAAAACCATAGGGACGAAAAATTCGTTCCACCAGTATATGGAAGAAAGGACACCTATGGTTATAAAGATGGGCTTAGAAACGGGCACTATTATTTTCCAAAAAATCTGCCATTCATTACAACCATCAATTTTAGCCGCTTCATCCAGTTCTTTGGGAATCGTTCTATAAAACTGTCTGAAAAGAAACACATTATATGGATAAGCAAAAAAGGCAGGAACTATTATTGGTAAGAAAGAATCAAGCCATCCAAAGTATCTGAAGAGAATGTATTGTGGAACGATCGTAACGTAACTTGGAACCATCATGGTGGCGAGTATCAAAGCGAATATTAACTTTTTCCCTTTAAAATCCATCCGTGCCAGAGGATAAGCGACAAGAGAACTGGAAAGAAGCGTACCCACAGTATTTCCTAACATGAGAATCAACGTATTACGCAAGTAAATAGGAAGTTTGCTGTTTGTAAAGACTTCATAATAATTTTTCAACGTGAAGTTTTTTGGAAACAGCCTTGGGGGATACGAACTGAATTCCACGAGTGGCTTAAAGGAAGAACCAATAATCCAAAGGATTGGGAAAAACATTATAATGGCAACCAGTATCATCAAGACATATTGAAGTCCTACTGTCGCTTTTTTTTCTCATATGAGTTCCTCCCCATCAAACTTCATAATAGACCCATTTCTTCGACAGTACGAACATCAACAATGAAACAATTGCGGAAATAATGAACAATATTACTGCTTCTGCACTTGCATAACCCAATCTGAACGTCTTAAAAGCGTTGTAGTAGATATCCAGACTTATTGCTTGGGTAACTTTCCCTGGCCCTCCTCCAGTGAGAGGATAAATAAGTGTGAATGAAGCACTCAGAGAGTTTATCGTAGCGGTGACCAGGTTAAAGAGAAGAATGGGAGATATCGCAGGCAGTGTGATTCTAAAAAATCGAGTGAAAGGTCCTGCACCGTCTATTTCCGCTGCTTCATAGAGCTCCTTAGGAACTTCTTTCAAAGCACTATCAAATATCAACATCATTTGACCAGTATAAAAGGTGTAAATATTCAGAATAGCTACCAGCCATGTTACATAATGTGGATCCATCAGCCAGTTTGGGGTGTTTTTTATTCCCAATAATGTCAATAGGTAATTCATCACTCCTAATTCCTTGTTGAAAATCAACTGAAAAGCGAAAGTCAGAGCAATCATCGGAACAACCGCTGGGACAAAATAAAAGAAGCTGAATATTTTTGCACCCTTTACCCTTTGGTTCAGAAGAAGAGCAGTAAAGAGAGCCCAACCAACAGATACTACAACGGAAAGGAATGTATATAAAAGTGTAAACCTTAGAACTATCCAAAAATCTGAGCCACTTCGGAACATCCTTACATAATTTGCAAACCCTACCCATCTGGGGGGGAGTTATTAAATCCCATTTATAAAAACTTAGAAGAATAACTGCTAAGATGGGCCCACCTGTAAAGAGTATAAAGCCGACGATCCATGGGGACACAAAAAGATAAGCCCATGCGTTTTTTCTGTGCATATTGAACCTCCTTAACTACTATAATTTTCTACCCTTCAATGTGGGGGCAAAGCCCCCACCAGTTATTCTGTTGCCACTCTGTCTTCCCCTAAAATATCTTTTGCCTTTTCTATAGCTCTTTCAATAACTTCATCAACGGAAATTTGGCCAAGAATTGCGGCATTGAAATCTTTTACTAAATCAAAAGTCAGTCCAGGAGGTAACAGTGTGTATCCCCATTCTGCAAACTCCGCTGTTTTTTCTATAGCATCCCAATTTCGAGGCCCTTTCGGCCCTTCAACTTTGTAATAACCCTTCTTAAGGATAGAAACACGAGCTGATGGGTTACTATAAGCTGTATTGATCAGCTTCTGCCCCTCTTCACTCATACAGAATTCTATGAATTTCCACGCTGCATCCTTTACTTTACTTTTTGCATTGATGGCAAAGAAGCCCGTATGAAGTGTTGAATAATGCCTCACACCCTTAGGAATAGGAGCTATATCCCAGTTGAAGTCGGTAATATCCTTGTAAACCGATGTCATCCAACTTCCATTGAAAGCCATTGCGGCTTTTCCTGCCATGAAAAGGTCAGCAGATACAACACCAGATGTGGAAACCTGCGGAGGAGCTACCACTTTGTACTTGTTTGTTAAGTCATACCACCATTTCAAAAACTTCCTAGCACCTTCTCCAATAGCGAACCTTCCTTTCTCATCCACTATTTTGTCTCCGAATGTCCCTATTAATGAGTACCACAGTCCCTGGAAACTTATGGCATCGCATCCATATTGCACAACTTTTCCATTCTCAACAACTGTCAACTTTTTTGCAGCTTCCTCAAAATCTTTCCAAGTCCAGTTCTCATTTGGATACGGTATTCCTGCCTTGTCGAACAAATCCTTGTTGTAGTACATAATTTCTGTTGCAAAACACCACGGTAAACCATAAAGATGTCCCTGCAATTCCATCAGTTGCTTAACCGCGGGTATAAAATCGTCCAGGCTCAATTCTTTGCTCTGTTTGATGTAATCGTCAAGAGGAATTATCCAACCTGCCTTTGCAAAGTCTGCCATATCAGCTTCCCAAAGGCAAAGAACATCAGGAGCATTTCCTGCAAGCGCCATGGTTCTAAGTTTCTGGGAATACTCAGCTTCAGGTATTTGTATGAATTCTACTTTGATGTTAGGATACTTTTCTTCAAAAGCCTTCACATAATTGTATGGATCTGGCGGTAGAGCGTTCCAGTGAGCATAGCGAATGACTATTGTGTCACCTGCTAGAACTGTTAAAACAAACCCCACCAAAAGGATCACAAATAAAAGTAATTTCCTCATAGACTGACACCTCCTCTTAAATGTATTCTGGAAGTATTGATGTTTCACTCTTTTTTCAACCACACCGCCATTGCACCCGGTTCTCTGTTAGCCCACATATGGTAGGGAATGAGAGTGAACTCTACCGTTTTTTCCCTAACCTCAGACAGCTTTCTGTACAGTTTCCCCTCCCATTCAGAGATGTCCAGTGCTCTTCCAGTTCCTTTGAGGAAAACAGCCTCCTTGTCCAGTATCTTTCTTTTTTCTTCCTTCAGGCTTTCTGAGTTCAACACCAGTGTCCAAACATGGAAATCCGGGTTATCTGCTTGTTCTATACAGTAGACAACGGGACCTCTTTTCACTGCAATTTTTCCAAGGTCGTCTCTCACGAACGGGTGTGCCTCGATAAACACCGCTTTCATGGGAAGTGAAAGTTCCACTGTGTGTTTCCCTTTCCAGCTCTGGTTCAGTTTTACATAACCGTTCTGTGGCTTTGCTATCACCGCTTTTCCGTCCACCCTGAGAACAAAGTCATCTGCCCAGGAAGGAATTCTGAGATAGATGGAGAATGGTTCTTCAATATCCGTTTCAACGGTGAAGGTCACTTCTCCACTCCATGGATAGTCCGTTTCCTGTTCTATCTCCACAACCGAACCTTTGAAATCGAGCCTGGCTGTACTTTTCTCGTACAGATGGACCTGAACACCGTCGTCCGAAGTGGTGTACATGTATCCCGGAAAAGACGCTATGAACCTGGCAAGGTTTGGTGGGCAGCACGCGCAATCGAACCATTTCTGTCTTCTTGTTCTCCCGAGGTCTTCAAGTGGATTGAAGTAGAAGTAGTGCTTCCCATCGAGGGATATACCGGAGAGAAGTCCGTTGTACAGAACCTGTTCCATAACATCTGCAAATCTCCCTTCACCCGTTGCAAGAAGCATCCTGAAGTTCCACATGAAATTCGCTATCGAGGCACAGGACTCAGCGTAGGATCTTCTGTTTGGAAGCTCATACTCTTCTCCGAAGGATTCCCAGTCGTGCCTGGAACCCGCCCCTCCTGTGATATACATCTTCTTCGTCACAAAATTCTCCCAGAGTTTGTTGAGAGCCTGCCAGATCTTTTCATCACCTGTTTCAAGATAAAGATCGGTGGCACCAGAGCAGAGATACAGAGCCCTCACTGCATGGCCTGTGATCTCCTCCAGTTCCACAAAAGGTTTGTGATCGATGAAATACTCCGGCCCTGGATTTCTGGGAACGCTGGCAAGCCCTTTTCCACGTGCGTAAATGAAGTACCTTGCAAGGTCCAGATATTTTCTGTCTCCTGTTTCTCTGTAGAGCTCCACAAGGGCCATCTCCACTTCAGGATGCCCGGGTGCTCCCTCTTTCTTCTCAGGGCCGAAGGTGCTATAGATGTGATCTGCGAATCTTTTTGCCACTTCGAAAAGAGTGTTCTTTCCTGTCACTCTTCTGTGCGCAACGGCCGCCTGAATCAAATGACCTGCGTTGTACAATTCATGATTCCACGCAAGGTTCGTCCATCGCTCTTTTTTTCTCTCTCCAGAAAGATAGGTTCCAAGGTAACCGTCTTCATCCTGAGCAGCTTTCACCTCTTCTATCACGCTGTCGAGGATCTTTTCTAGTTCTGGCAGTTTCCTGTTCGCCAAGGCGAAGGACACTGCCTCAGCCCATTTGTACACGTCTGTGTCGTCAAACGGGAAAAATGTTTTGTAAGATCCTTCCATCTTGCCAGCGGCGATTCTGAAGTTGTCGAGCCTTCCTGTGTTCTCCAGAAGATCGTACTGTGTGGGAAGGGTTACGTTGACGAGAGTTTCAAAATATTTACCCATGAATCCATTTACCCTCACAGAACCAACAGGTATCGTTTTGAGCTTTGCGTAGGGACTTTTGGAAACTTCTACGATTTTGGACATAAACGATATTCCTCCTTTTCATACATTTAGGTACGTACATTATTCTTTACGCAAATTCTACATTGTCCATTTTTGTTAAATCAAGTATATTTCTGGACAAATATTGCATGTTATACCTTAATAGATACAAATATTTCCGTTTAAAAGCTCTTTTCTTATGGTTTCTCATTTTTTCACAAACTATCCTTTCACCGCTCCGAAGGTGAGGCCTCTGATTAGATACCTCTGGGCAACAAGAGCAAAGACCACAACGGGAAGCATTGTGACGATTCCTGCAGCCGAAAGAGGTCCCCAGGCAACCCTCCAGCCAGTGATGTATCTTCCAAGGAAAATGGGTAGCGTTTGAGCACGTGCATCGTTCGTTAAAACAAGGGCCAGAAGGAACTCTCCCCAGCTTTGAATGAGAGAAAGCACTGCAACCGCTGCGAGTCCTGGAGCACTGAGCGGAAGAACCACATAGAAGAACGCTTGAAAGGGAGTAGCTCCATCTACATAGGCCGCTTCATCTATCTCCCTTGGTATCTCTCTGAAAAAGCTGATAAGAAGCCAGACCCCGAGAGGCACAACTATGACAAGATGTGACAGAATGAGAGCCCACCAGGTGTTGATGAGTCTCAGTTTTGTGAATATCACGTACAGGGGAACGGCTGACACAATAGGTGGGAGCATTCTGATGGAGATGATCCACTCCGCCAGGAATGGACCTCCTACCCTGTAGCGGGCTATAGCATAGGCAGCGAGGGCACTGATTACCGTTCCTATAAGTGCTACAGATACACCAACCACGATACTGTTTCTCAAGTACGGAAAGATGTTCTCAATAGAACCGGTTGTTCCACCGAAAACTTCTGTCTCTTTTGCTCCAAAGAAATTAGCAAGCGTGGGCTTTGTCGGAAAGAATCTAGGAGGCATGGTGAACCACTCGTCTGAAGGCTTAAAGGCCGTGATCACGAGCCAGTAAACGGGAAAAAGGAAAAATATCAGACAAATGGCGATCAGGATGTATCTCACAATCGTCAGGATTTTTTTCATCACTCCTCACCCCCAAACCCCAGTTGTTGTCTCATTCTCACAAGCCTGAACACTACATTCACGAGGACTATCGCCACAATCAATAGCAGAACACTCAACGCAGAGGCGTAACCGATGTTCCATCCAAAAGAAATACCTACCTTGTAGATGTAGAAACTGTAGGTGTGGGTCGCAGATCCTGGGCCACCCCAGGTTGTCATGAAGACAATATCGAAGGTCTTCAGACAGTCTATGATTCTTAGAACAAGAGCAACCAGAATCAAAGGTCTTAGAAGAGGAAACTCCACGTGCAAAAAGACTCTTCCCCAATCGGCTCCATCCACTCGGGCTGCGTCGATGAGATCCTGAGGTATCGACTGAAGACCTGCGTATATCATGAGAAAAATGAAAGGAGTCCACTGCCAGACGTCTATGATAATGATCCCCAGTTGTGCATAGAATGGATCTCCAAGCCACGAAATTTTGGGAACACCGAAGAGTGACAAAAACCAGTTCACCGGTCCAAAGGCAAAGTTGTACAACATCTTCCAGGCAACCCCGGAAACTGCCGGTGGAATCATCATGGGAATAAGGAGAGAAGACCTGATTATCTTTTCTCCCTTGACGCCCCTTATCAGAAAAGCGATGAGAACACCGAGGACGAGCTCCACAGGAACTGCGATAGCCAGAAGTTTAGCGGTGAACTTCATGGATTCGATAGCGGTTGAATCTCTGAAAATCTGGAAGTAATTCGAAAGACCAATGAAGTGAGTCTCCGCACTCTTTGAAAGATCGTAATCTCTGAAAGAAGCCCAGATCATGAAACCAAAGGGATAGATCGTCATTGCAAGGAAAAGAGCGAGAACGGGAAGGACCATCAACCAGGGAACAATTCTTTTTCTCATGGCAAAAGGGGGCAGAGCGCCCCCTCTTCACCTCCTTATTTTCCAAGAATCTCTTCCCATTTCTTTGCGAGATCGTTCAGCGTTTCCATGGAGAGCGGGAGTTCTCCAGAGAGGATCTTGGAGAAGGTCTCAACAGTGATGTCTTCGAGTCTTGGTTCCTCTGGAATCCTTGGCCTGTGGGTCTGAGAAACGTACGTTACCTCGAGGGCGGGAACTCTCGGATCAGCGGCCCTCACCTCGGGATCCTGGAGTGTTGAGATTCTGGCAGGAGCGACGGCGAATCTCAGGAACTTGTTCTTGTCAGCCCATTTGCTGGTGGCGAAAATGATGAATTTGAACGCAGCGAGTTTCTTTTCCTCAGGTATAAATTTGTTGATGCCGAGTGCCCATTGACCACTCACGGATCGACCCGACATGGGAATGATCCCGACTTTATCTTCACCGAGGGTGCTCTTGAAGATCAGATACGGTCCCGTCCATTGAGGTACCATAGCAACGAGTCCCTGGTTGAAGTACTCGATCGTTTCACCGTAATCAGAGCCGAGCGGATCTGGACTGTAAGGCATGAGTTTTTTCATCATTTCGAGCGCTTTCAATCCTTCCTCACTGTTGAAGGCTGGTTTGTGATCCGCTGTGAAGTATTCACCGAATTCAAGATCCGCGGTTCCATGCTTCATAATACCGAGTGGTGCGTTCCTGTACTCACCGAAAAACAGCAGATACATGTAGAAGAGTGTGTGGGTTCTCGGGAACATGAGGGCGATTCCGTAGTCTGTTGGAGAGCTCTTGTTGTATTTTTTGGTGAAGAATTCTGCTATTTCCACAACTTCTTCCCAGGTGGTCGGGAGGGTGAGTTCTCTACCGTATCTTTCCTTGAACGCTTGTTTTATCCTTGGATCTTCAAAGAGATCTTTTCTGTAATAGAAGAGCATTGTGTTGTTGTAGAACGGAAGCCCGATGAGTTTTCCCTTCCACTTTCCAGATTCTTCCAGAACCTGTGGGATAAAATCGTTCAAATCGTAATCTTCTGGAACAAGTTCTGGATGTTGTTTCATGAACTCTCCAAGGTCAACCAGTCCGAAAGAGACGGCTCCAGTGGTCATCACATCGTAAGTGAAAGCGTCGAACGATCCAGCCTGAGATCTGAGATCCTGCAGCAGCTTCGGATAAAGTACTTCCCACGAAAGAGGTACGATTTCAACCTGAATGTCGGGATTCTGTTTCATGAACTCCTGGGCAAGCCACTTCAGGGCGTCCGCGTTGTCTGGGGAGCAGAGAACGGAGATCTTGATTGAGAAGATCAACGAGGTGACGATGAGAAAGATCACCAGTAAAAATCTCTTCATACGGATCCCCCCTGCTTAAAAATAGTGGATAACGGTACGTACCGATGGTAGTATATCATATCTGTCAACAAAGAATTATCTTATAGTCAATTAGTTAACATAAATCTCCGCAGAAACGGACATGATACGTATAATGGTACGTACTTTTATGTTATACTAAAAGGATGAAACCATGAGAAAGGAGGTCGGAGAATGATAGATCTCAAGCAGTACGAGTTCTGGTTTCTCGTTGGAAGTCAGTATCTTTACGGTCTGGAAACCCTGAAAAAGGTGGAGCAACAGGCAAGTAAGATCGTGGATTCACTGAACGATGACCCCATCTTCCCTTCAAAGATCGTTTTAAAGCCGGTTTTGAAGAGTTCTTCTGAAATCACGGAAATCTTTGAGAAGGCAAACGCAGACCCCAAATGCGCAGGGGTTATCGTCTGGATGCACACTTTTTCCCCATCGAAGATGTGGATACGGGGACTCTCCATAAACAAAAAACCCCTGCTTCACCTTCACACGCAGTACAACAGAGAGATTCCATGGGATACGATCGATATGGATTACATGAACCTGAACCAGTCCGCACACGGAGACAGAGAGCATGGGTTCATACATGCAAGGATGAGACTTCCAAGGAAAGTTGTGGTGGGACACTGGGAAGAGAAAGAAGTCAGAGAAAAGATCGCAAAGTGGATGAGAGTGGCCTGTGCGATACAGGATGGAAGAATGGGACAGATAGTCAGGTTCGGTGACAACATGAGAGAAGTCGCCAGCACCGAAGGCGACAAAGTAGAAGCACAGATAAAACTCGGCTGGTCCATAAACACTTGGGGAGTTGGAGAACTTGCAGAGAGAGTGAAAGCCGTTCCAGAGCGCGAAGTAGAGGAACTTCTCAAAGAATACAGAGAAAAATACATCATGCCAGAGGATGAATACAGTCTCAAAGCAATAAGAGAGCAGGCGAAAATAGAAATTGCTCTGAGAGAATTTTTGAAAGAAAAGAACGCTGTTGGCTTTACCACCACGTTCGAGGACCTGCACGATCTTCCACAGCTTCCCGGGCTCGCGGTCCAGAGACTCATGGAGGAAGGATACGGTTTTGGTGCAGAAGGTGACTGGAAAGCAGCGGGATTGGTTAGAGCCATCAAGGTAATGGGAACGAGTCTTCCCGGCGGAACTTCTTTTATGGAAGACTACACTTACCACCTCACTCCCGGAAACGAACTCGTTTTAGGGGCTCACATGCTCGAGGTATGTCCAACGATAGCAAAGGAAAAACCACGAATAGAGGTTCACCCTCTCAGCATCGGCGGGAAAGCAGATCCTGCCCGTCTTGTCTTCGATGGTCAGGAAGGACCAGCCGTTAACGCATCGATCGTTGATATGGGCAACAGGTTCAGACTCGTTGTGAACAAGGTTTTATCCGTTCCCATAGAGAGGAAGATGCCAAAACTCCCGACAGCCAGGGTCCTCTGGAAACCGCTGCCTGATTTCAAGAGGGCAACTACTGCATGGATACTCGCTGGAGGATCACACCACACTGCCTTCTCAACAGCCATTGACGTAGAATACCTCATCGACTGGGCGGAGGCATTGGAAATCGAATACGTCGTCATCGATGAGAATTTGGATCTCGAGGACTTCAAAAAAGAACTGAGATGGAACGAACTCTACTGGGGGCTTTTGAAAAGATGAAAGAGGGGCGAAAGCCCCTCATTTTTTTGGATACGTCACCGACTCTCTCATAATGAGTTTTGGTTTGAAAACATATTTCTCGGGCTTTTCACCATCGATCATCTTCAAAAGGATCTCGACTGCTTTCTTTCCAACTTCTTCCTTGGGATGTTCAAAGGTGGTCAGAATCTCTCTGAAATCACCTATGGGAGCATCGTCGAAACCTATGACAGAAACGTCTTCTGGTATACTCAGACCCATTCTCTTTGCTGCAAGGAAAAACTGAAGAGCCGTTGCATCATTGTAGCAGAAAACCGCGGTTGGACGCTGATCCTTCGGTAAAGATAGAAGCTCAAAAGCACTCTGCATAACAATACCGGTGAACTCCGAAACATGAAAAGATTTCTCGTGGACTTTTTCGAAACCGAGTTCTCTTCCTCGTTTCAGAAAGGCCTGGGCTCTTACCACACTGGGAAGGTGTATTGTTTTATACAACACCGCCACATTTCTGTGTCCGTACTGATAAAATATCTCCGCTGCTTTTTCTCCTCCGTACCAGTCGTCGAGAACAACACTTCCCACACCTTCTATATCCCAGTTGGTGTGTACCAAAACCACCTTCGTGCCTTTTTTTGCTATGTCTTCTATCAAATCTCTGTTGGAACGTTTGGTGGCGCTGTAGACAGGGTCTATTATCAGACCATCCACACCTACTTCCAGCCATTCGTTTATTATCTGTCTCTCTTTGTGGGAGTCTTCAGAAGCGTTTCCAAGAAGCATCTTGTACCCGTTCGCAAACAAGACCTCTTCGGCGCCGAGTGCTATGTATGGAAATATGTAACTTGTGATCTGTTGGACAAGAATGCCAACGACCTTGTTTTTCTTTTCTATGTTCACAAACGTTCCAAGTCCTGGCTTTCTGATGACCAGGTTTTTAACTACCAACCTTTCGAGGGCTTTTCTCACCGTTTCCCGACTAGCGTCGAATCTTTCCATTAACTCCTTTTCAGTGGGGAGCTTGTCTCCGTGCTTATACTTTCCAGATTTTATTTCGTCGATCAGAAATTTTTCGATGATTCTGTATTTTGGGAGGATTGCGAATCACCTCTCTCTTCACTTGCTAATCTTCTCGGCTAACTCTTTCGTATCCCTTGCGATCATGAGCTCTTCGTTTGTGGGAACGACCAGGACTTTCACACGGGAATCAGGAGTGGAGATTACGCCTTCCTTTCCTCTTATTGTTTCTTCGTTCTTCTGCTTGTCAAGCTTTACTCCGAGAAATTCCAGGTAAGAACACACATCTTCCCTCGTGATTGGAGAATTTTCTCCAACACCGGCTGTGAAGACTATGGCATCGACGCCGTTCATCGCAGCAGCGTACGCACCTATGTATTTGGCGATCCTGTAGTGGTAGATGTCGAGGATGAGCTTGCACCATTCGTCTCCTTTCAAGGCAGCCTCTTCGATGTCCCTCATGTCCGAACTGAATCCCTTTGAGAGTCCGTAGACTCCGCTTTTTTTGTTCAGTATATCGTACATCTCCTGAGGAGATATACCTTCTTTTTCCATGATGAAGAAGGGAATTGCCGGATCCAAATCACCGGACCTCGTACCCATAACGAGTCCTTCGAGCGGTGTGAATCCCATGGAAGTGTCGACACACTTCCCGTATTTCACGGCGGCTACCGAAGCACCGTTTCCTATGTGACAGGTGATGATCTTGAGTTCCTCCAGTTTTTTCCCGAGGATCTCCGCCGCTCTCTTCGAAACGTACCTGTGACTTGTACCGTGAAAACCGTAGCGTCTGATTCTGTATTTCTCGTAGTATTCGTACGGTATAGCGTAGAGATATGCTTTCTGAGGAATCGTCTGGTGGAAAGCTGTGTCGAAAACAACCACATTTGGTACTCCTGGAAGGAGCTTCATAGCAGCTTTTATTCCCATGAGATTCGCAGGATTGTGAAGCGGCGCAAGAGGTGAAACCTCTTCGATCGCTTTGAGTACTTCCTCGTCCACAAGTACCGATTCTTTGAATCTTTCACCACCGTGAACCACCCTGTGACCAACGGCATCGATCTCCTTTAGATCTTTTATGACTCCAAGTTCTTCATCAACCAATGTGTTCAATATGAGCTTCAACGCTTCTTCGTGATCCGGAAGTTCTTTTTCTATCACATGCTTTTCGTCGTTCACCCTGTGGACCAGCCTGCTACCTTCGATGCCGATTCTTTCTGCGATACCTTTACAGAGAACTTTCTCACCGTCCATCTCGATGAGCTGGTACTTTATTGAGGAACTCCCCGAGTTTATCACCAGTACTTTCATTCTCTCTTCACCTCACGCCTTTCCGCTGGATCCGAATATTCTGATTCTCTCTTTGACGATTTCTTTCACCTGTTCGAAGACAGGCCCAAAAATCTTTCTGGGATCTATCTGAGACTTGTCCTCTGAGAGAATCTTCCTGAGATACGCGACGAAGGTGATCCTCAGATCGGTGTCTGTGTTTATCTTGTTGATACCAAGTTCTATAGCTTTCTTCAACATGTCTTCAGGAACACCTTTCGCGCCGGAAAGTTCGGCGCCGTATTCGTTCGCCAGTTTCACTACATCCTGTGGAACCATGGAAGCTCCGTGAAGAACGAGCGGTATCTGAGTGTATTCCTTCACTTTCTTCAGTCGTTCAAAGTCGAGCTGTGCTTCCCCTTTGAATTTGAACGCACCGTGACTGGTTCCAATGGCAGGGGCCAGGAAATCCACTTCTGTTTCCTTCACAAATACCTTTGCTTCCTCCGGATCGACGAGGACGGACTCTTTTTCCACCACGTTGTCTTCTATGCCCTTGAGTTTTCCGAGTTCCGCTTCTACGCTTATACCAACCGCGTGAGCTATTTCCACGATCCTCTTCGTTTCTCTAAGGTTTTCCTCGAATGGAAGATGTGAAGCGTCGATCATCACCGAAGAATAACCAGCCTTTATAGCTGCCATGATGACTTTAAAGTCTCTTCCATGGTCCAAATGGAGCGCGACAGGGACCGAAAGTTTCTCAGCGTAAGTTCTCACCATTTCAACGGCAAGTCTTGCACCAGCCTCTATATCGCCTTTTCCTATGTACTTTATTGCCCCTTCCGATGTAGCGACAATGACTGGTGCCTTTTCTTCTTCGGCGGCTTCAAGAATCGCCTGAAGAAATTCCATGTTGTTGAAATTGAATGCACCGATAGCGTATCTTTCTTTGCTGGCTTTTTCCAAAATTTCCTTTGTGTTCTTTACGTAAGGCATTGTAACACCTCCTTCAATGTAAAGGCCGGGACAAGCCCGGCCTTCAATTACTTCTTGTTCTTGAGAGCTGCCTGAGCCGCTGCAAGTCTGGCGACGGGTACCCTGTACGGCGAACAGGAAACGTAGTCGAGTCCGATCTTGTCAAAGAACAGTATGGATCTCGGATCTCCACCGTGTTCTCCACAGACTCCAACCTTGAGATCGGGCCTTGTACTTCTTCCTTTTTCCTTGCCCATCCTCACCAGTTCTCCAACACCGTCGTAATCCAACGTCTTGAACGGATCGTGTTCGAGAATGCCTTTTTCGAGGTACTCAGGCAGGAACTTTCCAACGTCGTCTCGGCTGAATCCAAAGGTCATCTGCGTGAGGTCGTTGGTACCAAAGCTGAAGAATTCAGCTTCTTCCGCTATCTGATGGGCGGTAACAGCGGCCCTTGGAACTTCGATCATGGTTCCGATCTTGTAAGTGAGCTCGACACCGGCCTCTTTTATGAGAGCGTCGGCCGTTTCCTTGATGATCTTCTTCAGGTACCTGAGCTCGTTGATGTGTCCCACGAGAGGAATCATGATTTCAGGTATTACATCTATTCCCTCTTCTTTCTTGAGTTCGATGGCTGCCCCGATAATAGCTCTGGTCTGCATCACGGCAATTTCAGGATAGGTAATGGTGAGCCTACAACCCCTGTGTCCGAGCATCGGGTTGAGTTCCCTAAGATTCTCCACGACGTTCTTGAGTTCTTCGAAGGAAACTCCCATCTGCTCGGCAACTTCCCTGATCTGTTCATCTTCCTGTGGCAGGAATTCGTGAAGAGGAGGATCTATGAGCCTTATGGTGACTGGAAGCCCCTTCATGACCCTGAACAATCCTTTGAAGTCCTCTTTCTGGAGTGGCAGGAGTTCGTCCAGGGCCTTTTCTCTTTCTTCTTTCGTCTTTGCAAGAATCATCCTTCTAACCTTGGGTATTCTATCCTTTTCGAAGAACATGTGTTCTGTTCTACAGAGTCCGATTCCTTCAGCACCGAATTTTCTCGCAACTTCCGCGTCTCTTGGTATGTCTGCGTTGGTTCTCACACCGAGTCTTCTGATCTCATCGGCCCACTGCAGAAGCTCTGCGACAGGTCCTTCAAGACCCTGTGGTTTTATGGTTGTCACTTTCCCGAGGAGAACCTCACCGGTCGTTCCATCGATGGAGATCCATTCTCCCTCTTTTACAACAACATCTCCCACTTTGAAGTACCCTTCCTCTGGATGAACTTCTATAGATTCTGCTCCGACGACCGCTGGCTTACCCATTCCTCTTGCAACAACGGCAGCGTGGGAGGTCATTCCTCCTCTGGAGGTCAGGATTCCCTGTGCGACAGCCATTCCTCCGACGTCTTCGGGGCTGGTTTCAGGTCTCACAAGAATAACCTGTTCACCTGCTTTACCGAGTTCTTCGGCTTTCTTGGCGTTGAAGACGACCTTACCCGTCGCGGCACCTGGAGACGCAGGAAGTCCTTTCGCGATGACTTTTGCCTGGGCTTTTTCTTTTGGATCGAACACTGGATGGAGCACCTGTTCAACGTCTTCGGGTCTCACCCTGAGAATCGCTTCTTCTTTGGTGATGAGTCCTTCGTGGACCATATCGACGGCGATTTTGATGGCTGCCTGAGATGTTCTCTTTCCACTTCTTGTCTGGAGCAGGTAGAGTTTACCTTTTTCGATGGTGAACTCGATGTCCTGCATATCCCTGTAGTGTTTTTCGAGTCTTTCCATTATTTCGAGGAGCTGATCGTAGACCTCTGGCATTCTGTTTTTCAGCTCTTCAAGTTTGAGAGGAGTTCTAATACCCGCAACAACGTCTTCACCCTGCGCGTTGGGAAGGAATTCTCCGTAAGGTTCCTTCTCTCCAGTGTTCGGGTCTCTTGTGAAAGCGACACCCGTTCCGGAGTCTTCTCCCATGTTTCCGAACACCATCGCAACGATGTTCACAGCCGTACCGAGTAGATCTCCTTCCTTGATCCCATGGATTTCTCTGTACTTGATGGCCCTCTCGTTCATCCAGCTACCAAACACCGCATCGATGGCAAGCCAGAGTTGTTTCCAGGGATCCTGTGGAAATTCTTTTCCTGCTTCCTTGTAGATCTGTTTGTATCTCTCAACGAGTTTTTTGAGGTCTTCTGCGTCCAGTTCAGTGTCGAGTTTCACACCTTTCTCCTTCTTGAGTTCTTCGAGTGCCTTTTCGAATCTTTCGTGTGGTATCTTCAGAACCACATCACCGAACATCTGAAGGAATCTTCTGTAAGCATCGTAGGCGAATCTTTCGTTGTTCGTCTGCTTTGCAAGCCCCTTCACTGTCTCATCGTTGAGACCAAGGTTGAGGACGGTGTCCATCATTCCAGGCATTGAAATGGCTGCACCAGATCTGACAGAAACAAGGAGTGGATTGTTGGGGTCACCGAACTTTTTCCCGGTAACTTCCTCGAGTCTTCTCATTGCCTCTTCAACCTGTTCTTTCAGCTCTTCCGGATAAGTTCTTCCGTGGTCGTAGTAGTACTTACAGACTTCCGCAGAAATGGTGAATCCGGGAGGAACAGGAATTCCAAGGTTGGTCATCTCCGCGAGGTTGGCGCCTTTTCCACCGAGGATATCCTTCATGTCTGCCCGGCCTTCTGCCTTACCGTTTGCGAAGAAGTACACGTATTTCTTTGCCATCTTCTGACTCCCTCCTTTTCCTTTCGTATCCAAGAATTTATTATAAGATCAAAACCACACGATTAACTTCGGTATCATTTCACGTTAACATGGAAAACCATTTTTCCATCTTTGTAGAATCCTCTTGCGAAGACGTAGGCTTCTTCACCTTCTCCCACAAGCGATTCCATGAGAGCCTTCATATCGAGGAAGAGGAAGAAAACGTCGTTCTTCTCAGATTTGATACCAAGGGTTCTGGGAGAGAACTGCTTACTTTTCAGAACGACCGTGTCATCCTCTGTGCAAATCGATAATCCATTCTCCAAAACAAAACATTTGCCTTCCTTTCTGTACTGAACTCCTGCGGTTTTTAAAGCATTTTCCACGGCATCAGGAGATTTCAGCTTGGCTTTTGCAACGATTTCGAGATTTGTGGGAGTGGATCCGGCTATCAGGTCCATAACTGCCGAAGACACATTCGCACTCAAGAACATCGGAGGCTCGAGCTCTTCAAAGAGATTTTTGACAACTTTCTCAATATCCGACTCGGGAAGCTGAACAGGAAGATTTTCACTTTCCATGGAAAACCCTGCGCTGGAGAGAACGTCTAACAGTCCGTCGTAGTTCTCCGTGTTGAAAATCACCGTCAATTCGCCGAACGTGTAGTAATCGGACGGGATTTCCCTCGGCTGTCCGACTTTTTCGAGGAAGTTTCTGGAGGTATCATCCGCTGGAGTGATTTCCACCTTTATTGAGAGATGATCACTTGCGGATTCTTTTGTGCTCACAACAGTGAAGGAATATTTATCCCCCTGCAGCAAACCGTAGCCAAAGAAATCAGTCTTTCCCAGAGTATCGGGAATCTCCCCCCCACCTTTCAGAGAAGCGTTCACTGCTTTAGCTGTTCCCAAGAAGAGATACCCATCTTTTTCAACAACGACCGCATCTTCCATTCCCAGTAGATCGACAATAAGAGACTTTATGCTGTCTTTCAGTTTCTTTGCCTTTTCAGATGGTCCCAGAACGAAGCAAGTGTCTTCGTTGTCGAGCTGTACAAAGAGAAATTCGTGAGAGAGGAGATCGTAGAAGTCGGATGGCTCTATATTTCTGCTGAGGAGCTGGGACTCCAGAACACCCTGTATCATCATCTCGAGGCCGAGAGTTTCTGTCAGAAACCGGCCGGTGGGAAGGCGTTTGACCTCAGAGTAGAACTCTGATAAATCCTTCACATATCGAATCACCTTGAAATTCTCCGGTACATAGTTTAATATTTGTGAAAAAGAGAGGGCCGTGACAATCAGCAGGATAAAGACAATCCATTTTTTCATGTTCAGAACCTCCTTCTTTTTTCTTCACCAAAACTTATGATAACACAGGAAAGGAGGTAGTGCGTTGAGAAGATCCCTTGAAATGGGAAAGTGTGTTGTTCTGGAAGTGTTAACACCGAGAGGCACAAACCTGAGCAAGTTCATGGAATTCGCTGAAGAAGCCTGGGAGACAGGCATCGACGCGTTCACGGTAACCGATATGCCAATGGGGAGAGTGAGAATGGCTCCCTGGGCTGTTTCTCACCTTCTTGTGGAAAGCGGAAAAGAAGTTCTCATGCACTTCACGAAGAACACAAGGAATATGATAAGGATACAATCTGATCTTTTGGGTTGTCATGCCCTCGGAGTGAAGAATCTGCTCCTCCTGTCCGGAGACAACCCTTCACACGGTGATTACCCCGACACGACTTCCGTTAACGATATAGATATTTTAGACCTCATAAGACTCACAAAGCTCATGAACGAAGGAACAGATCTTGCCGGAAACAAGATCTATGGAAAAACCGATTTCTTCGTTGGTGGAGCACTGAATCCCCTCAGCGATGAGGATATGAAAAGGGCTAAACAGAAGGTCGAAGCCGGCGTTGATTTTCTCGTCACTCAGCCGCTTTTCAACAGCGAGGTAGCGAAAAAGATCAAGGAAGAACTGAGCACGAAAATCCTCGCTTCGATAGTTTTCTTTGAAAATGAAAAACAGATGAGCTACTTCTCGAACGTTCCCGGAATAGAAATACCAGATGAGATAGTGAATTCCGCGGAGAAAGGTGATGATTACTTGAAAGAAAAAAGCTTTGAAAGTGTGCTCAGATTCGTTGAAGAGACAAAAGATGTACTGGATGGTTTCTACATAGTGGCCATCGTGAAAGATCTCGAAAAGATCAGGAAGGTGGTAGAAATTGCCAAAAGTTGAAATAGACCCCAGCGAGATAAAGATTCCAGACAACGTTTTGAAGGCAAAGCTCGGTTTCGGAAGAGCGGAGGATATACCCAAAGAATTCAGGAGAACAGTGGAAAGGGCATACGAAGAGTTACTCAATGTAGCGAGACCCGTGGTTCTGTGGCGAGATTTTGATGTGGACAACCCCCTCTCTTTCGATAGCATGAAACTCACGGGTGAACTCGCAGAGAAACACCTTTCTGGAAGTAAAATCATCACGGTTTTTCTTGCAACACTTGGAAAGAGGGTAGACGAAAAGATAGAGGAGTACTTTAGAAACGGGGAGGATCTTCTTGCATTTTTCATCGATGGAATTGCTTCAGAGATGGTGGAGTACGCTTTGAGAAAAGTAGACGCAGAACTCAGAATGGAAAGATTCAACCTGGAGGGAAGTTTCAGAATTTCACCTGGTTACGGTGATCTTCCACTTTCCTTGAACAAGAAGATCGTCGAAATTTTCAAAGATGAAGTGGACGTCAATGTGATAGAAGACTCCTATGTGCTCGTTCCCAGAAAAACCATCACAGCGTTCGTGGGCTGGAGGGAAAAGAAGAATGAGAAACAGACATGAGGTTTCAAAATTGCTTTCAGAAAGAGTGTTGCTCCTGGATGGAGCTTACGGGACAGAGTTCATGAAGTACGGATACGATGATCTTCCCGAAGAGCTGAATATAAAAGCACCCGATGTGGTGCTGAAGGTTCATAGAAGTTACATAGAGAGTGGCTCGGATGTCATTCTGACGAACACGTTCGGTGCCACAAGGATGAAACTGAGAAAACATGGACTGGCGGACAAACTGGATCCTATTGTGAGAAACGCTGTGAGAATCGCAAGAAGAGCAGCTGGAGAGAAGCTTGTTTTTGGAGATATCGGCCCAACAGGAGAGCTTCCGTATCCACTCGGAAACACTTTGTTCGAAGAGTTCTACGAGAACTTCAGAGAAACCGTGAAGATAATGGTCGAAGAAGGTGTCGATGGAATCATCTTTGAGACGTTCTCGGACGTTCTCGAACTGAAAGCCGCTGTACTCGCAGCGAGGGAAGTCTCCCGCGATGTTTTCCTGATTGCCCACATGACATTCGACGAGAAGGGAAGAAGTCTCACAGGGACAGATCCCGCGAACTTCACCATCACGTTCGATGAACTGGATGTCGATGCCCTCGGTATAAATTGTTCACTCGGACCCGAAGAGATCCTCCCCATTTTTCAGGAACTGTCTCAGTACACAGACAAGTTCCTCGTAGTGGAACCTAATGCGGGAAAGCCCATCGTGGAGAACGGGAAAACCGTGTATCCTTTGAAACCACACGACTTTGCCGTTCACATAGATTCCTACTACGAACTCGGTGTGAATATATTCGGAGGTTGCTGCGGGACCACCCCTGAGCACGTGAAGCTCTTCAGAAAAGTTCTCGGAAACAGAAAACCTCTTCAAAAAAGAAAGAAAAAGAGAATATTCGCTGTCTCTTCCCCTTCAAAACTCGTGACGTTCGACCATTTTGTTGTCATAGGAGAGAGGATAAACCCTGCAGGTAGAAAGAAGCTCTGGGCAGAGATGCAGAAAGGAAACGAAGAGATCGTGATCAACGAAGCGAAAACACAGGTGGAAAAAGGTGCGGAAGTACTCGATGTGAACTTCGGCATAGAATCTCAGATATACATACGATACGTGGAAAAAATCGTTCAAACACTTCCGTATGTTTCAAACGTTCCTCTTTCCTTGGACATCCAGAGCGTAGACCTCGCAGAGAAAGCACTCAGGGTCTACCCGGGAAGGCCTCTTTTCAACTCGTCCAAGGTAGATGAAGAAGATCTCGAAAGAAAAATAGGCCTGTTGAAGAAGTACGGAGGCACACTCATCGTACTTTTGATGGGAAAAGACGTTCCAAAAAGCTTCGAAGAGAGAAAAGGATACTTCGAAAAGGCCTTGAAAATCTTAGAGAAACACGACTTCTTAGATAGGGTGATTTTCGATCCAGGAGTTCTGCCTCTCGGCGCAGAAGGGAAACCGGTGGAAGTGCTGAAGACCATAGAATTCATCTCAAGCAGAGGTTTCAACACAACAGTGGGCCTTTCCAACCTGTCTTTCGGCCTTCCTGACAGAAGTTATTACAACACCGCTTTCCTCGTTCTTGGAGTATCTAAAGGTTTGAGTTCTGCCATCATGAATCCTTTCGACGAAACACTGATGAAGACTCTGAACAGTGCACTTGTGGTACTCGAAAAGAAGGAACTTCCCAGAGCTGAAGTGAAGGAAGAAAAACTGGTTGAAGTTATACTCTCCGGAAACCAGTCGGAACTCGAGAAGCTCGTGGAGGATTTTCTGAAGAAAAAAGATCCTCTCTCCATCATAGAAGAACACCTGAGGCCAGCGATGGAACGTATTGGAGAACTCTACGATAAAGGAAAGATCTTTCTGCCGCAACTCATCCTCGCTGCTCAAACGGTGAAACCCGTGTTCGACAAACTGACATCGATGCTTCCATCAGACAGTCAGGGAGAAACATTCGTCATTGCAACAGTCAAGGGTGACGTGCACGACATAGGAAAAAACATAGTGGCATCTGTGATCAGAAGCAGCGGGTACCGCGTGGTGGACCTTGGAAAGGACGTGGATACATCGAAAATAGTGGAAGCCGTGGAAAGAGAAAGACCCGTTGCACTCGGTCTGTCTGCAATGATGACAACCACTGTCAGCAGAATAAAGGAAGTTGTGGAAAAGCTCAAAGAAAAGAACCTGAAAATCCCTGTCATAGCGGGTGGCGCTTCCCTGAACGAAAAACTCGCAAAGGAGTTAGGAGCGGACTACTACGCAAAGAACGCTTCCGAAGCGGTAAAAATACTGAAATCTCTCGGGAGATGAGAGTGTGGACACCATTGTCGCTGTAGCCACTCCCCACGGAAAAGGGGCAATCGCGATTCTCAGGTTGAGCGGTCCAGATAGCTGGAAGGTCGTTCAGAAACACCTTCGAACACGATCGAAAATCATTCCACGAAGGGCAATCCACGGATGGATCCATGAAAACGGAGAGGATGTGGATGAGGTAGTAGTCATTTTCTATAAATCACCGAAGAGCTACACAGGAGAGGACATGGTAGAGGTGATGTGTCACGGTGGACCGCTCGTGGTAAAGAAGATGTTGGATCTCTTCTTAAGATCTGGCACACGAATGGCCGAACCCGGCGAATTCACAAAACGGGCTTTCTTAAATGGAAAAATGGATCTCACTTCGGCGGAGGCTGTAAGAGACCTCATAGAAGCGAAAAGTGAAACCGGTTTGAAACTCTCCTTGAGAAATCTCAAGGGAGGATTGAGGGGTTTCATTGAGAATCTAAGAAGAGACCTCATAGAAATTCTTGCTGAGATACGGGTAGAACTGGATTATCCAGATGAAATAGAGACGGACACGGGCGGAGTGGTGACCAAACTGGAGCAAATAAAAGAAGAACTCACAGAAGAACTGAGAAAAGCAGATGCGGGTATTCTTCTCAACAGAGGGCTCAGGATGGTTATCGTGGGAAAGCCCAACGTGGGGAAATCCACTCTTCTGAATAGACTTTTGAACGAGGACAGGGCTATCGTCACAGATATACCCGGAACAACGAGGGATGTTATCAGCGAAGAAATCGTCATAAAAGGAATACTTTTCAGGATAGTCGACACAGCGGGTGTGAGATCGGAAACAAACGATCTGGTCGAGAGACTGGGAATAGAGAGGACTCTTCAGGAGGTAGAGAAAGCCGACATAGTACTGTTTGTGCTCGACGCATCTTCACCTCTCGATGAAGAAGACAGAAAAATCCTTGAAAGGATAAAGAACAAACGCTATCTTGTGGTGATAAACAAAGTGGATGTGGTGGAGAAGATAAACGAGGAGGAGATAAAGAACAAACTCGGAACAGACAGACACATGGTGAAGATATCTGCCCTGAAAGGAGAAGGACTCGAAAAACTGGAGGAAGCCATCTACAGAGAAACTCAGGAGATCTTTGAAAGAGGTTCTGATTCTCTCATCACAAACCTTCGACAGAAGCAGTTGCTTGAAAACGTTAAAGCACACTTAGAGGACGCCATAAGATCTTTGAAGGAAGGAATGCCAGTTGATATGGCTTCTATAGATCTGGAGAGAGCCCTCAATCTTCTCGATGAAGTGACGGGAAGGAGCTTCAGAGAAGACCTGCTGGATACCATATTCTCCAACTTCTGTGTTGGAAAATAAATGAGGGGAAGGGTTTCCCCTTCCCCTATCACTTGACCTTCTCTTTGAGAGCTTTTCCAGGTTTGAACTTCGGAACCTTTCTCTCGGGAATGGTGATGGGTTTTCTTGTCTGAGGATTCACGCCTTTTCTTGCGGCGGCTTTTCTCACTTCGAAGCTTCCGAATCCAACGATCTGAACCTTTTCACCCTTCGCGAGAGCTTCTGTGATCGTTTCGAGGATGGTGTCGAGAATCACTCTTACATCCTTCTTCTTCGCACCTGCTTTCTTCGCCACTCTGTCGATGAGTTCCTTTTTGTTCATGAAACCCCCTCCTTTCTAGGGTTGTAAAGCGTTCTTCTCACTGCTTGTAAATATACCATTTTACAGCGGGGTGTTGCAAGTCCCTTTAGAAAAGCACTTCGAAGTCTGGAAGTTCTAAAACACCCATAAAAAGCGGAATTTCGAAAAATAGGACAAAATTTAGAATCAGTTACAGAAAATTTACAAAGCATCCAGGACTCTTCGTGCTATTTCACTACTACCAACAATCCTTGCTATTTCCTCCAGGGAGGCAGAACGAATATTCTCCAGAGAACCAAAGTGTTCGATGAGCTTTTTCTTTCTGATGGGACCTATCCCAGGCACACTATCAAGGACGGACTTGAGTGTTTCTTTCTCTCTTCGTTTTCTGTGGTAACTCACAGCGAATCTGTGCGTTTCATCTCTTATCTGAACAAGGAGCCTCAAAACTGGGTGATCGTGTGGAAGGTGTATTTCTCTGTTTTCAAAGACAACGGTCTCTTCTTTCTTCGCGAGGCCAACGACAGGGCAGTCCTTTCCTGTTTCCTTCAACGCTTCGATAGCGGCGTTTACTTGACCTATTCCACCATCCACGAACAGAAGATTTGGAAGAGGGTGTTTCGAATATCTTCTTTTCACGACCGTTCTTATCGATTCGTAATCATCGGGATGATCCTGTTCAATCTTGTAACGTCTGTAATCGCTCTTTTTGGGAAATCCATCCTCGAACACCACCAGAGAAGCCACGGTGTGTTTTCCCTGAAGATGAGAAACATCGATCCCTTCTATCCTGTACGGGAAATCTTTCAAATTCAGAAGCTTCATCAATTCTTCGAGCGCTTCCTTCTTCAGCCCTCTCATTTTCAACTCGTTTTCCAGGTTCTTCTTTGCTTTCTCGAGAAGATCCGCTTCTGTGGTGGAACGTGGTGGACCCACATACTCAAAACCGAGAGAAGAGTAATCCATTTCGTCCAGATTACTCTCCAGAATGAGATTTTTCGGTATATCACCTCTTCCGGATACGTAGTATTCTCTGATGAAATCTTCCACACTTCCCCCTTCCATTTCAAAGGAGATCTTTCCTACGAGATAACCATTTCTGACCCTCAAAACGACGAACAGGTCGTGTGCGTGGACCAAAACGTCACAGTTGATGTTTTCTTCAAAAACCACACCCTGAGATTCCAGAACATTCGACAGATTCAAAAGAAGATCCCTGTACTTTGCAGCGTTCTCGAAATCGAGCATTTTACTGTGAGTCTCCATCTTTTCTTTCAAATAATCGAAGACTTCTCCCATGTTCCCAGAGAGAAACTCTTTCAGCCTTCTTATCGCCTCTTCATGCGATTCTACGTTTCCAATGCACGGACCGGTACACCTGCCAAGATGGTAAAGGAAACAGGGCCTCTTTATCCTTCTCAAATCGGATTTGCAAGTTCTGAAGCCCATTATCTTCTGAAGGATTTCCAGTAGATTTTTTACGAATTGAACGCTGGTGTAGGGGCCAAAGTACGTTCCCTCCTTTGATCTTCTCTTCACGATTTCAACGTACGGTATCTCATCATCGGATATCCTGATGTAAGGATAGAAATCCGTGTCTTTGAGACGAACGTTGTACTTCGGCCTGTACTTTTTTATGAGATTTGCCTCGAGTATGAACGCTTCCCTTTCGTTCATCACAACGATCGTTTCCAGTTCGTCCGCTTCTTCGATGATTCTGAACACTTTCTCCGTCTGGGGATTGAGGTAACTCCTCAATCTGTTGGACAATATCTTTGCTTTTCCTATGTAGATGGGAACACCTTTGTCCTTGAAGATGTAAACACCAGGCTCTTCAGGAGCGAGGAGTATTTTCTTTCTTATTCTCTCCTTCAAAAACCTTCTTCACCTCCTCTTCACTCAAAAATCTGTACTCTCCGGGTTTCATATCATCGGGTAGAACGAGTTCACCGATTCTTGTTCTCTTCAAGTGCACTGTTCTTAGACCCACAGCAGCCGTCATCCGTTTGACCTGATGATACCTACCCTCCGTTATAACTATCTTCAACGTGTCGTTCGACAGTTTCTCCACACATTTCGCTTTCGCGAAAAAACCGTCCCTCAAAGTCACACCATTTTTCAACTTTTCTATCTTGTCTTCTGTGATTTCTCCTTCTACCTTCACGATGTACTCTTTTTCTACAGACCATTTCGGCGAAGTCACGCGATGAGCGAAATCACCATCGTTCGTTATTATCAGGAGACCTTCGGCGTCTTTGTCGAGTCTTCCAACGGGGAAGATTCCTTTCAATGGGGGAAGAAATTCCATGATGGTTTCCGAATGGGGATCTTTCGTGCTGGTCACGTATCCTGAAGGTTTGTGGAAGAGAATGTAAACCTTTCTGTGAAAGTTCACCGTCTCACCATCGAGTACAACAACATCGTTCTCCGACACAGAATGACCAGGATCGAGCACCACTCTCCCGTTAACGGTCACCCTGCCCTGTTTTATCAGTTTTTTCACTTCTTTTCTTGTTCCCACACCACTGTTCGAAAGATACCTGTCCAGTCTCATTGTTTCTTCTTGTCCAGGTAGATTATGAGGTTCGAAATATCGGAAGGGTTTATTCCCGGGATTCTCATAGCCTGACCGATGGATCTTGGCCTGATCTTCTTCAATTTATCCTTCGCTTCTGTGGAGAGATTTGGAACCGCGTCGTAATCTAAATCGTACGGTACCTCGTAATTTTCATACTTTTCAAAGACAGCGACCTCTTCAAACATCTTCTGGATGTATCCCTCGTATTTCACGTTTATTTCCACCTGCTCCACGACTTCTGGATCATCCATGGGGTTTGGATCCAGAAACTTCAGCGTACTGTAACTCAACTGAGGACGTTTCAAAAGATGATATAGAGAGACCGACTCTTTGAGAGGACTGGTTCCCAGAGAAGTTAAAAGATCGTTGATCCTGTCAGAAGGTTTCACAGCGACCTTCTTCAAACGTTCGATCTCTTCGTTTATTCTACGTTCAAGACTCAGTACCTTTTCGTAAAACCACTTGGGAATCAGTCCCACTCGATAACCGTACTTTGCCAGTCGCAGATGAGCGTTGTCGTGTCGGAGAAGGAGACGATACTCGGCCCTCGAAGTGAGAAGTCGATACGGTTCATCCACTCCCCTTGTTACCAGGTCGTCTATCAGAACACCAATGTAAGCCTCGGATCTCTTCAAAATGAGGGGAGACTCTCCACGGAGTTTGAGAGCAGCGTTTATACCGGCGATTATACCCTGCCCAGCCGCTTCCTCGTATCCGCTCGTCCCATTCACCTGACCTGCAAAATAGAGATTCTCCACAAGTTTTGATTCGAGTGTGGGATAGAGCTGTCTGGGATCTATATAGTCGTATTCTATCGCATAGGCAGGACGAGTGATGATAGCGTTTTCCAACCCTTTCACACTTCTTATCATCTTTATTTGTGCTTCATAGGGAAGACTCGTACTCAAACCGTTCAGGTAGTACTCTTCTGTGTCTCTTCCTTCCGGTTCCACAAAAACTTGGTGCGATTCTTTGTCTTTGAATTTGACGACCTTGTCCTCTATGGAAGGACAGTACCTTGGTCCTACTCCTTCTATGAGTTTGACCGTTCCATACAGGGGCGAAAATTCCAGATACTGTCTTATTATGCTGTGGGTCTCCGGGTTCGTTCTGGTCAGCCAGCAGGGGTAATCCTTCGGAAGCACTCTCGGTTCGTCAAAGAAGGAAAAAGCAAGGGGTTCATCCGAAGTGTCTTGCCTTTCCATGACAGAAAAGTTTATAGAGCGTTTCAACACACGAGCCGGCGTTCCTGTCTTGAATCTACCAACCTCGAATCCCAGTTCTATGAGACTCTCCGTGAGTTTTGTCGCCGGAAACTCTCCCATCCGACCTGCTGGAAACGTGGAACGACCGATGAATATCTTTCCTCTCAGAAAAGTCCCTGTTGTCACAATCACAGCCTTTCCCAGGTAGTCTATCCCGTAATTGTCTACAACCCCTTTAACCTTTCCTTTCTCCGTCAGAATCTTTTCAACGATGCCATGCCTTAGTACTATGTTCGGATTCGTTTCCAGCTTTCTTTTCATCGTTCTGCTGTACAAGATCTTGTCTATCTGAGCCCTTAAAGCCCTCACAGCGGGTCCTTTACTCACGTTCAGCATTCGTATGTTTATCATCGTCTCGTCGGTGGTTTTGGCCATCTCTCCACCAAGAGCGTCTATTTCGCGAACCACAACACCCTTTGCCGGACCACCTATGGCGGGATTGCACGGGGCCCATCCTACGGTGTCTGGATTAACCGCGAGAACAAGTACCCTGAAACCCATCCGCGCGGCCGCAAGAGCCGCCTCTATTCCTGCATGACCAGCTCCCACAACGATCACATCGTAGACACGATCGTCCTCAGGTCTCAAATCAACCACCTCACGCCAATCTGATGGGCATTACTATGTAGAGGTATCCAGAAATGTCGAGTGGATTGATCTGACAGGGGCTGGTGGAATCCACGAAGTTCATTTCTATTTCTTCAGTCTCAATGTGCTTCAAAACGTCCTCGATGAACTTCGGGTTGAAAGCGATCACGAGGTCTTCCCCCTCTTTCTGAACTTCAACTTCATCGATCACTTCTCCATAATCTGGACTTTTGCTCACGAGCCTCATGACGTTTTCTTCTATTTCGAACTTCACAGATTCGCTTCCCTTGCTGGCGATTACCATCACTCTTTTCAACGATTCCATAAGGTCCTTTCTGGAAACCACCACTTTTGTTTTGAAAGTTTCGGGGATTACTCTTTTGTAATCGGGGAATTCAGCGTCGACTACTCTCATCACCGTTTCCACGTCGTTTGTCGTCAGAGAAACTCTCCTTCCATCGTATCTCACCGTTATAGTCGGCTCCGTTGTGTTGTCCAGCACATTTTGAACTTCTTTCATGCTCTTCAAAGAGAGCAAGAAACTCGTCTCTTCCTCATTCTCTATCTGTTCCTCTGCAAGTGCGAGTCTAAACCCATCACTGGCAACCAGCCTGAGAAGATTCTTGTGGAGTTCCCAGAAGACTCCGTTCAGATTTCGCATAAATTCATCTTTGGCGGCAGCGAAGATGACCTTTTCAACCATCTCTTCGAGGAGCGAAATATCGACCTCGAAAGTTATTCCAGATTCAGCCGGCGTTATCTCAGGAAATTCATCCGCGGGCATGGTGGTAATTCTGAAAACGGTGCTTCCAGAACTTATAACAAGAACATCACCCTCTAAAGAAAGTTCTGTGATTTCATCCGGAAGAACTTTGACCAACTTTTGGATGATGTCTCCCGGTACCACGAAACGTGCTTCACCGGAGATTTCAGCGGCGTTCACGGTTGCTTTGACTCCCGTTTCAAGGTCGGTCGTACAGATGTAGAAATTTCCATCTTTCACTTCGAAAAGGAATCCGGCAAGAATGGGTTTCACAGATTTTTTAGCAAGTGCTTTTGAAGCAATGGTTATTTTGTCTCTCAATTCAAGAGTCGTAACGGTTATTTTCATCATCACACCCCCATTAGAATTTTAATATCAGCTTCAGAACCCAATAAACAGCTGCAGAAGTCGCTGCCACCGTTGGTACTATGAGAAGCCAGGATATAACGATGTTTTTCAACACACCAACGTTCACCATTTCGAGTCCTCTGGCAAAACCAACACCCGTGACAGCTCCCACCACAACGTGTGTCGTGGAGACAGGAAGACCAAGTGACGAAGCAAGCAAAACAGTCGTCGCTGTGGAAAAATCCACGGTGAATCCTCTGGAATTTGTGAGCGTCGTTATTTTCTCCCCCACCGTTTCCATCACTTTTTGCCCAAAGAAGAACACTCCCAATGAGATCCCAATTCCTCCAAGAAGAAGTGCCAGAAACGGTATCTCCACGGTTTTTGGAACAACACCCGTTGACGCAACGATCATGACCGCTGCTACAGGACCCGCAGCATTGGCGACGTCGTTGGCTCCATGGGAGAAAGAAACGTAGCAGGAAGTGAGAATCTGAGCGCGTTTGAACACGTTCTCAACCGCATCGTACACATTCTTTGTTTTGTTCACCAGTTTTCTCACAGTGAAGTGAATTCCAAAAAATGTTACAATGGAAAAAATGATACCAAGAATAAGGGATTCACTGAGAGACTGTTTGAGCGTCTTTTTTACAAAAAGAGATGTCATTGTGAAAACCGCGAGGGATATGAAAAACGGGATAGCTATAGTGGAAGATTTCTTCGGATTTTTTGTGTGGAACACTGAGAGAGAGATCAGCTTGAATATCACAAAAGAGATCAAACCGCCGAAAACAGGGGAAACAATCCAGGAAAATACTATGAATAGGAATGTTTTCCAGTTTATACCATCTACGCCCACTGCCACAAGACCGAATCCAATCATTCCTCCGACTATGGAATGAGTTGTGGAAACAGGATAACCCCAGTTGGTCGCTATAAGGATCCACAGTGAAGCTGCAATCAGTGCCGACAGCGAACCATACATTAGTTCCACCGGTTGAACTTTCTCCACTTCCACTATTCCTTTGACGATCGTTTGGGAGACATGAGAGCCGAACATAATTGCCCCAAGAAACTCGAGAAACATCGCTATAGTTGCTGCCTGTCGTACAGTTATGGCCTTTGCCCCAACGGCTGTCGCCATGGAATTCGCCACATCGTTGGCTCCTATGGAGAAAGCCATGATGAAACCAAGTATGCCAGCTACGATAAGTATTGTCACGTTATTCCCTCCTCATCTAAGGATGGAATTTATCCTCTTTGTGATATCTTTGCCCTGATCGGCGATCTTCGAAATAAGTCTTGCCACTTTGCTCAGGAACATCAGATCTATTGGATTCATACTGTTCTTGAGGGAATAGAGTTTTTTACCAAGATTTCTTGATATTGCGTCGACTTCCCTCTCCTCCATGGACACGTCAAATATTTCTCTTTCTTCCTTTTCTTTTTCAAAAGGTGAAAAATCGCTCTCCGCGAGTACGCGGAGCTGTTCGATTACTTCGGTGGTTTCTCTGATAGTATCAAATACGTTTTCAACGAGTTCCCTGAACAACTCTTTGATATTCTCCGGCACATTTTCAACCCTGTTCATATCGAGCATAATGACGATATCCCTGACAAGGTCGAGAATCTCATCTGCTTTGTGAACTATGTAAAGAAAGTCATCTTTCTCGAAGTAGGTGTACTTCATTTTGAGATACATCCTCTTCAGCTTTGACTTGATCTCATCCGACTCTCGCTCCAGAGAGATCACACGATTGAGGTGGCCTTCCCCGAATTTTCCGGCGAAGTAATCCTCGATAGCATCCTTGAGAAGTACAACAGCCGATTCGCCTCTTCTGGAAAGATTTATGAGAAGATCAATAGGAGACTCCTCCGGGAGCATTCTTTCTATAAATTTCATGCTCTCACCTCTCCCTTCAAAAAGGCGCTTTTTAAGATGATTTCAACGAGTTCCTCGAACTCGATCCCCCCCGCTTTCGCACTTGCTGGAAGATCACTGGTTTCTGTTAAACCTGGCACTGTGTTGATTTCCAGAAAGTAGAACCTACCATTGCTGAAAATACCATCCACTCTTCCAAAACCTCTGCAACCAGCTTCCACAAATGCTTTGAGGGCTGTTTCCTTGACGAGTCGTTCTTCCGAAGGATTCAAAGGAGCAGGAAGAATAAACTCAGTTTCACCTTTCGTGTACTTCGCAACGTAGTCGTAGAACCGACGCTTCGGTCGCAACTCAAGAATGGGAAGGACCTCGAAACCTTTTTCTGTCTCTAAAATAGACACGGTCATCTCCCTGCCGGGGATGTACTCTTGAACAATAACACTTCCATATTGTGGTAAATCTTCTTTGATTGCGTGTTGAAACTCCTCATCTGATTCACAAATGAACACTCCTATACTTGAACCCTCCCTCCTCGGTTTTACCACACAGGGATACCCGAGGGGAGAAGTTTCCATGAATTCCCTGATCTCTATGAAATCAGGTATCTCGACGATGTCTTTTAAAAACCTGTAAGTTGCTAGTTTATCAAAGCAAATCATACTTGAAAACGCATCGGACCCGGTGTATCTAATTCCCAAAAAATCCAGAATTGCTTGAAGCGTTCCATCCTCACCAAAAGTTCCATGGAGAACATTGAAGACCACATCAAAACTTTTTAACTGATCCACTTCTTTGAGAAAATCCTCTTTAACATCAAAAACGGTGTATTCATACCCAAGTTTTTCAAGAGCTTTTTTTACCCTTTCTCCGCTTCTCAGGGAGATTTCTCTTTCCCTTGATACTCCTCCCATCAGGAGAGCCACTCTCACTGTCTTTCCTCCCCAGGAATATCTTTCCATCGTCTATGACCGCAATTTCGTCGTTCCTCACACTTCTGGTGCTACCACACTCACATTTCAAATAGAAGCCGTATTTCCCAAAAGAGAGTCTCATTTCTTTTCCACACGAACATTTCTGGTTCGTTGGAAAATCGATCACAATCCTGTCGTTCCTATCGAACACACTGGAAAAGGATTGATAAAACTCTTGCAAGACGATCTTGTCTGTCTTCTTGCCCTGTTCGACTTCATCGAGATCCTTCTCCATTTCAGCCGTGAAAGAAACGCTAACAACGTCGGAGTACTTTTTCTCCAGATAATCCATGACAACACTTCCAACGACAGTAGGATAGAGATAACCTCTGATCTTCTTTATGTAACCCCTATTCAACAGGAGCTTTATCGTGGATGCGTAGGTGCTGGGACGACCTATACCAAGCCTTTCCATTTCCTTCACGAGTGAACCTTCAGTGTACCTTGGTTTTGGTTTGGTTTCCTGTTCTTCTATTTCTACAACCACCGGTTTCACAGATTCTCCTTCTTCGAAAGGAAACTCCCCTGTGTTTCTTTCCGTCGTCCACACCTTTTCGTATCCATCGAAAATCTTTTTCAACACCGTTCCTTTGAATCTGTACTTTCCGTCTTTTGTTCTCAGGACAAAGCGAGTTTCTTCGTATTGAGAAGGCTTCATCTGAGAAGCGAGAAATCTCTTCCATATCAACTCGTAGAGTTTTTTCTGGTCAGGATTCAGGTATTTCCCCGCTTCCTCGGGTGTCATGAAAACGTTCGTGGGACGAATCGCTTCGTGCGCATCCTGTATTTTTGTGTTGCTTTTTCTCTTTGCTCCTTTCGAACCAACATAATCCTCTCCAAAGACTTCTGTTATCAGATTCCTGGCTTCCTCTTTCGCGTAATCCGATACACGCGTTGAATCTGTTCTCATATAGGTTATGAACGCGATGTGTCCATCTTTCGTTTCTACACCTTCATACAACTGCTGGGCGATCATCATGGTTTTGGAAACGGAGAAACCCAGTTTGGAATACGCCTCCTGCTGGAGGGTACTGGTTTTGAAGGGTTCTGGAGGTGAAAAGTTTTTCAAAGAAACCTCTTTCTCCTCTACGACGAGTTCGTCTATACTCTTGATCTCTTTCAACGTTTCAGAGTCGAAAAACTTCTTTTCTTTCACATCTATTTCTGCCGTGAGACCATCGAATTTGACGGTGATCTTGTGGTACTTCTTTGGTACAAACCTGAGGATTTCTCTCTCTCTATCACAAACGAGCTTCAGTGTAGCCGATTGGACCCTGCCAGCGCTCAGGTTGGTTTTAAAATTTCTCCAGAGTACCGGACTCAGAGAATAACCAACGATCCTATCCAGAATTCTCCTTGCAAGCTGTGCTCGAACTTTCTTCATGTCAATTTCTCGAGGATTTTTAACGGCTTCTCTTATCACGCGAGGAGTGATCTCAGAGAACACGATTCTGTTCTTCTTCCCAAGAGTGTTCGTCACTCTGGCTATGTGCCAGGCTATAGCTTCTCCTTCCCTATCCATATCAGAAGCGATGAGCAGTTCTCCCTTTTTTGCAAGATCTTTCAGCTTTTCGACCACCTTTTCTTTTCCTTTTATTACCACGAATTCCGGTTCGAAATCCTTTTCCAGATCTATCCCAAATTTACTTTTGGGAAGATCTATGATATGACCCATCGAAGCGAAGACTTCGTATTCGTTTCCAAGAATACTCTTGATCGTCTTCGCCTTGGCAGGAGACTCAACGACGATGTATTTCTTCACTTTCCTATTCATCAGTTACTTCACCTCTTAAAAAGATTCTCCTTCCCAGATTCTTATCGTACTCTGTCCATCCCTGATCCGTTTCGGAACTTTCAATAACCTCAATGAATCGAGCTATCTTGGAATCCAAGTTCTCAACGTGGTGAACTATTAAAGCCTCTATCGTTTTTGGAACCACGGGTGATCCCCACTCGAGTTCTCCATGGTGAGAAAGGATTATGTGCTCCAACTCGAGGATCTTGTGTTCTGGAATAGACAACTTTTTCCCCATTTCCCTGATCATAGCCGCCCCTATCGCTATATGACCCTTCAACTCCCCTTCAGTGGTCACTTCGATCCCGGATTCTGTGATCTTGTACTCTTCCACCTTCCCAACATCATGAAGAAGGGCTCCAGTTATGAGAAGATCTCTGTCGAGAGAGTAATATTTGCTGATCTCTCTGCAGATCTCAGCGACCGTGACACTGTGTTCCAGAAGACCGCCTATGTAGGCGTGATGAACTCTCATACCCGCCGGTGATCTGAAGAATTTTTCAGAGAACTCTTTATCTTCAAAGAAAGCCTTCAAGAGTTTTTTGTAGTGCTGATCTTTTACTTGATCCAAAAGAACAAAAAGTTTTTTCTTCAAAACCTCCAGGTCTTTTTTCGACTGTGCAACGAATTTCGTGTAATCGTATTCGTCGTCCTTCAAAATCTTTATGGCGCCGTAATCGTTATCCAGGTTTATCTGTATTCTGTTCTCAAAAAATACCACTCTGCCTTTCACCCTGACGACGGTCCCTTCTTTCAAGCGTTGATCGTTGAGCTCAGCATTGTACCAGTCCACAGCCCTGACGGTTCCCGTCCTGTCTTCCAGCGTCATGATCAGGAATTTCTTACTATCTTTTGTTTCCTGGAGTTTTTTACTCCTAACCTTCAGGATGATTTCAACGTTGTCGTTGATATGACTCTTCAAATCCTGAACAAACAGTTCCTGTTTTAACAGATCTCTTGGCATCAAATCACCGAGCTTCAAAACAACCACTTCCCTTCTCGTCAATCAATTTCTTCAAAAGTTCAAAATCCTCCACGGGATGAGAGAAAACACGACGTGTTCCATCATTCAAATAGAAAACAATCGACATCCCGTACCTTTCAACTCTCTCAATCGAAGAAAAATCAAAAGATTTCCTCTCCAGAACCACTCTGTTTTTTTCTACATCGATCACTATCTCTTTCTTGAAGAGAGTGAGCACCCATACACCAAAGATTATATCCAAAATCAGGAAGAAAATCCTCAAAATCAAGTGGAGAGGTTTATAAAAAAGGAAAATTGTGAGGTCAAAGCTCACAACCCATAGCAGAACCATGATGAACTTATACCAAAAAGGAACCCTGAACCTTACTATGACCATAAATAATGCGGGCCAACAGCCCGCTCACACCTCCGAAACCTGTCCTACGTACTTCTTCACCTTACCAGCCTTCAGACAGGAAGTGCAGACTCTCATTCTCTTAACCGTTCCATCTGGAAGCACTACTCTTACCCTCTGAAGATTGGGTCTGAACCATCTTCCTGACTTCTTGTCCGAGTGACTAACGGTGTTTCCGGATCTGGGAGCCTTTCCACACACTTCACATCTCTTTGCCATGATCATGCCCTCCCATGAGTCTGATTTCTCTCTCCAAGAGTATACCATAACTATCTCGAATACTTCATGTATTCTCTGATCTTTCTTTCCATCTCCTTCTTTTTTATCGCCTCTCTCTTATCGTATTTCTTTCTTCCTCGAGCAACGGCTATTTCCACTTTTGCGATCCCGCGATCGTTGAAGTATATCTTCAGTGGAACTATCGTTACTCCCTCTTCCTGCACTTTACCCATGAGTCTCTTCAGTTCCCTTTTGTGAAGAAGCAGTTTTCTCGGCCTTTCAGGATCGTGGTTGTAAACTCCTCCGTGGCTGTAAGGTGGAATGTGTAAATTCAAAAGGTAAAGCTCTCCGTTCTTGAACCGACAGAAAGAATCCTTGAAATTGACAGAACCGTTCCTCAGGGATTTCACTTCTGTTCCTGTGAGAACAATACCTGCCTCGTAGGTTTCCAGGATCTCGTAGTCCGTGTAGGCTTTTTTGTTCGTAGCGACAACCTTCACCATCTCACCCCAGCCAGATAGCTTCAAAATGGTCTATTCTTTCAGGGGTCACCCTCACAAAATCAACCCGCGCCGGCCCATTCAACTTGTTCTGGATCATGTAAAATCTCGCTGCTCGTTCCAAGTTTCTCACTTTTCTGAGATCTATTCTTTCAAGAGGATCCACTTTTCCATTTCCGCTTTTGACTTCCACGAAAACTATCTCTTTCCCATCGCGCGCTATTATATCTATCTCACCATACTTTGTTCTGTAGTTTCTTTCAAGAATTTTGTAACCTTTTTTCCTCAAAAATTTACACGCGAGTTCTTCTGCTTCCTTCCAGTCCATCATCTGTGGATTCCGGGAACCTTTATGTGACTGTCTTTTTCTTCCGGGAAGTTCTTCTTTATGAGGTCTCGCATTTCAAAGAATCTCGGATCCCCTTTCCTGAGTTTGGCACTGTCCTCAACGGGTGTGTACATCGGCTCCACACCCTCTACGTCGACTTCGTTGAGGAGCTCCACGTAATCGAGTATCTCCTGAAAATCTTTCATCAGACTTTCTCTCTGATCTTCAGAGAGTTCCAATCTTGCAAGATTTTCAAGATGAAGCACCAGGTCTTTTGTAACCTTTATCATTTTTCAAAACCCCCTTCAGGTCATCTTTTGAAACCCCAGAAGCTTTTATGTTTTCACTCTTGAGTTCTTCGTAGAGTTCCTCACGAAGAATCTTCACATATCTGGGTGCCTCTATACCAATTTTAACAGAATTTCCTTCTATCTTCAGGACAGTTATCACTATGTCCTCGCCGATCATGATCTTTTCCCCTACTCTTCTGGTGAGAACCAACACGTTATCACCCCAGCAATCTGTATGCACCACCGTCGAACCAGATCATTCCCATCAGTTCCATTTCCGAAATTACCCTGAGGACTTCCGAAACGTTCCATCCCAACTCTTCAACAAGATCATCGACAGTTCTTGGAGAAATTCTCAACAGATCGTAGATTTTCTTTTTGTCGTCATCGAGCGATGGAGAAACGCTTTTTCTGATTCCAAAATGGATTTCAAGATCCTCCTCGTCGGTGAGGGGATAGGCACCCGACTTTATCAAATAGTTTGTACCTTCGCTGGTCTTCCTATCTATATCACCGGGAACGGCAAACACATCGCGACCGCTCTCCAGGGCGAACTTCACCGTTATGAGTGCACCACTTTTGAGGGGAGCCTCTGTGACGATTATCACATCCGAAAGACCTGCTATGATTCGATTTCTCGCTGGAAAATGATGTTTTCGAGCGTGAGTTCCCATTGGATACTCACTGACAACACACCCGTTTCTCACAATCTCGTAGAAGAGCCGTTCGTTCGACCGTGGATAAAAGACATCCACTCCTGTACCGAGAACCGCCACCGTTTTTCCTCCAGAACTCAGAGCTTCCCTGTGTGCAACAGAATCTATTCCGAGCGCCATACCGGAGACGATCACAAAGTACTCACTCAGAAGTTTAACGAAACGCTTTGTAACATTCACCCCGTAACCTGTGGGTCTCCTTGTTCCTACAACTCCCACACATTTTTCTTTCAAGAGTTCCGTGTTGCCCCTCACAAAAAGAACAGCAGGTGGATACCTGATCTCCCTCAAGTGCTGAGGGTAGTCATCGTCCCAGAAAGAAACGAGCTTTACATCGTGTTTCCTTATCAGTGCCTCTTGCCTTTCTATCTCTTCTTTTCCACACTTTTCCTGGAACTTTCTCGTCCTTTTTGGATCCGCGTTTTTCAAAAATTTTTCAAGGGGTAATTCCGGTTCCAATTCTTGGAGATGGAACCCACCGTGATGAACAAGCAGAGCCATCTCAAGAGGAGACATTCTTGTACTCCTCGAGGATCTTCTTTATCTTCTCTTCGACGCCCTGAGGTCTTCCGGGGAGGCACCTGTTCGTTTCTGCCTGACCTTTCACGATCGCCTTCGCGTAAGCCTCACAACCGGCAAAACCGCACGCACCACAGTTTATTCCAGGAAGAACCCCTGTTATCATCTTCACACGTGGATCTTCTTCCACCTTGAATTTCTGCGCAGAATAGGCAAGAAAAGCCCCGAATCCAAAACCCAGAACGGCGAGCAAGAGCGTCGAGTAGATGACTTCCAACTCCTTCACCTCCTCACAACTTCACCATGCCCTGGAATCCCATGAAAGCCAGTGAAAGAAGTCCCGCGGTGATGAGAGCTATGGCGGTTCCCTTGAAAGGTTCCGGCAGGTCGTAGAGATCCATTTTTTCCCTTATTCCGGCGAATATCACAAGAGCAAGGGCGAACCCAAGGCCAGATCCCAGTGCATGGAAGACCGCCTCAACAAAGTTGAGCTTCATGAGACTGTTCAAAAGCACCATACCGAGGATCGCACAGTTCGTGGTAATGAGGGGCAAGAAAATACCAAGCGCTTCGTAGAGGTCCGGACTGGTTTTCTTCAAAAACAACTCAACGAACTGGACGAAAGAAGCGATTACGAGTATGAAGACGATCGTTTTCAGAAATTCAAGCCCCGTGGAGATAAGGAGTTTGTCCAGAAACCAGCTGATGGCAGCAGAAACCGTCATAACGAACGTAACGGCTATACCCATCCCTGTCGCCGTTTCCAACCTTTTGGAGACCCCCAGGAAGGGACAAATTCCGAGAAACCTTGCCAGAACGAAGTTGTTCACGAATATGGCAGAGAAGAAAAGCAGAAACACCTTCATTTCGCTTCACCTCTCTTCTTTCTCCTGATGCCGATGTAGGTGAAGAGTGCAGAGAGGAGACCGAGTGTTATGTAGGCCCCTGGTGGAAGAATTTCGAGGAATATTTTCAACTCCCACACTCTGTAACCGAAAATCGTACCGTTACCGAAGAATTCTCTGATGCTTCCAAGAAGAACCAGTGAACCCGTGAAACCGAGACCCACTCCCAGGCCATCGAGCATAGAATCCAAAACTCCATGTTTAGAAGCGAACGATTCCGCCCTTCCCATTATGATACAGTTCACCACTATGAGAGGAATGAAGAGGCCCAGAGTCTTCCACAGATCGTAGGCAAAGCCGTGCATGAGTAGATCTATCATGGTAACGAAAGACGCGATAACAACGATGAATATTGGGATCCTGATCTTATCGGGAACGATCTTTCTTATCAACGAAATGACCACGTTCGACATGGTGAGAACGGCCGTCGTAGCGAGCCCCATCCCCAAACCGTTGATGGCACTCGTGGTAACGGCGAGTGTGGGACACATCCCGAGAACCTGAACATAAGTGGGATTTTCTTTTATGATTCCCTTCGTGAACTCTCTCAAGCGACTCATTTCGACACCTCCTCGAGGTACCTGTACATGAGGTTCAAAGCGGTCACCACGGCCCTTGGTGTGATCGTTGCTCCCGTCATTACATCGCTTACCTTCACAACACCCTGTTTTTTCAACTCCTCAGAAGAACCCTTTGGAAGTCCCGCATCTTTGTCGACTTTCAGACCGTTTTTCAGTCCTTCCGGTGGAACCGGAAAGAAACGTCTCTGGATGTTTTCTTCTCCTATCTTTGCACCGAGCCCGGGCGTCTCCTGAGAATAATCTATTACTCGCACGGAATTGAGCATGAATCCATCTTCCGTTTTTATGAAACATGCCACAACGGTCACGTTTCCTCCAAAACCGGGTGCGTATCCAGACAGAACGTACGCATTTCTGCCATCCTTCGTCACGAATTCGTACATGGGGCCAAGAACTACCCCTTCTTTGTACTCTTTCAGAACAACTGTTTCTATGCCCGTTTTTTTGACGACTTCCTCGATTTCTTTTTCATCCACCAGATAATCTCCCGTGAGGGGATCTTTCAGGACGAATTTGATGGCGCTCAACTTTGCCGCGTTATCCGCTTCCTGAATCTTTCCCTTGACTCCCACATACACGAATCCAAGAAAAAGACCAGAAATAGCTGTGAAAACCATGAGGATCAATCCTGTCTTCAGGATATCTTTCATCCTTTCACCTCACCGAAGATGCGTGGTCTGGTGTACCTGTCTATCAGGGGAACCAGCGCGTTCATGAAAAGGATTGAAAATGAAACACCCTCAGGATACGCTCCAAAGAGTCTTATGGCCATCGTGAGAACGCCACATCCAATCCCGAAGATCACCTGTCCCTTCTCGGTGATGGGACTCGTCACCATATCAGTGGCCATGAAGAGTGCACCGAGCATGAGACCACCACTCAAAAGGTGAAAGAGCGGATCACCGTACTTTGGATTCATTAGATAAGCTATCGAAGAAAACACAAGAACCGTTCCTATATAGGAGGCGGGAATGAATATCTTCACTCTCTTTTTCAAAAGAAGATAAATGAAACCAATTATGAGAAGAAGTGCACTCGTTTCACCTAAGGATCCTCCAACCTTACCTATGAACAGATCCCAATAGGAAGTGAAAACGCCCTGTTCTTTGAAAAGAGCGAGGGGGGTTGCCGCCGTTACCACATCCACTGGAGATTTCCAGAATCCTGCCCCAGGTACAACCCAGGTGGTCATGTAAGTAGGAAAAGAAATCAGCAAAAACGCTCTTCCAACAAGCGCAGGGTTGAAGATGTTCTGACCGAGCCCTCCAAACACGTGTTTCCCGATCCCCAGGGCAAATACAAGTCCCAGCAAAAAAGCCCAGAAAGGAAGCCTTGTGCTCACGTTCATCGCCAGAAGCAGTCCTGTCACTGCCCCACTCCCGTCTGGAACAAAATCCTTCACTCCTCTCAGGTATCTCATAACGAATATATCGAAGAGTTCCCCTGTCACCGCTCCTGCGATACAGAGAAAGAGCGCGTACCACCCGAAGAAATAAGCCGCTCCAATAACTGCTGGTGAAAGGGCTATGAGCACATCCAGCATGATCTTTCTCACGTCATCCTCTTCCCGAAGATGAGGAGCGTAAGTGCTCATCAACTTCATTTCTTACCCCTCCTTGTAGCACGATACACTGTTTTTGCCAGTTTTATGTATCTTACGTGTTCTATCTTCGATGGACAGGTGTAGGTACACGAGCCACACTCTATACAGTCCATCAAGCCGTTTTCCACAGCTTCATCGTACTTTCTCTTCGTGGAAAGGAGATAGAGAAGATAAGGCTGGAGGTTCATCGGACAAACTTGAACACATTCACTGCATCTGATACATGGTTTCTGAGGCTGAGGCTTCTTTGGAAGAAACGCGGTTATTCCAGAGGTTCCTTTCATAACAGGGACGTCCAGATTTGTGATGGATATTCCCATCATGGGACCACCGAGGATGACACGTTCCGTGTTCTCGTCTATTCCACCACAGTAGTCGATAACATCCTTCACGGGTGTTCCTATTCTGACGATCAGATTCCTTGGATTTTTCACAGCATCACCGCTGACTGTCACGCCTCTTTCTACGAGTGGTTTTCCGTCGACAACCGCTTCCTTCACAGCAACACAGGTACCGACGTTCTGAACCACCACCCCGACATCCATTGGAAGGCCTCCCCTCGGTACCACCCTTCCAGTTATCGCGTATATGAGCTGCTTTTCTGCACCCTGTGGATATTTGGTCTTGAGAAGAGCAACATCGACGGGATATCCCTTGAAAACCTTTTTTAAATTGTGATATGCATCTATTTTGTTGCTTTCTACACCGACTATGGCTTTTTGAACTCCCAGAACTTTCATCATTATCAGAATTCCCTGGAGGATATCCTCTGCTCTTTCTAGCATGAGCCTGTGATCTATCGTGAGAACGGGTTCACACTCCGCCCCGTTGATGATCAAGGTGTCCACTTTTTTCTCGGGAGGAGGTGAGAGTTTAACGTGGGTAGGAAACATCGCTCCACCCAGGCCCACGATTCCCGCTTTTTTGATGACTTCCAGGACTTCCTCTTTCGACATACGTTCGAAATCCCCAGTTTCTATGTAGACCCACTCATCGTCAGAGGTTCTTTCTATAACGATCGCTTCGATGGGCTTTCCAAGGATTGGATGCAGGATCTTATTTATCTCGAGCACTTTTCCCGTCACAGGAGAGTGCAGATAAGCGGAAATGAAACCCTCAGGTTCACCTATGACCTGACCTGTTTTTACCTCGTCACCGGGAGAAACCACGGGTTTCGCTGGATTTCCCGCGTGGTTGGAGAGAAAGACGAAGACCTTCTGTGGTAATGGTACCCTTTCAATAGGCTTATCCTTCGACCATTCCTTCATTTCTGGAGGATGTACTCCTCCCTTGAAAGTGAGCACGGTTTCACCTCCAGTGAACGTTGTAAATGGGACCTCTTGGACTTTCGTTGTAGTAAGGACGTGTGCAGTGAGGACATCCACGAGTTTTTAAAGCTTCCTCTGGAAACTCGTCGCTCCATTCGACGTCGATAATTTTACCATTTGAGTCGAAAATTATGTTCTCTGGCTTTATCAAGTTTTTCTCGAGCAGGTAAGTTACCAGCTGGATTTTTCTGTAACGCTCGAGGGAAGGTCTTTCTCTGTTTTCAAACGCCGTTCCCCTGATTGGTGTAAAAGCAAACAGAGAAACCACGATGTTTCTTTCCTTTGCCCACACCGTGAAATCAACAATGTCTTTATCACTTTCACCCAATCCAACTATCACATGTGTCGTGATTTTTCCGGGAAACATTTCTGCTGCTTTCTCGAGAATATGGAGATGTCTCTCGTATTTTCCTCCTCTGATTTTTTCAAAGAGAGTTTCGTTGGGAACATCCACAGCGATATCCACTCTGTCGGCTCCCAGTTTGAAATACTCTGTAACCTCCTCCACACTGATAGCTCTGACGCTCACCGAAACCGGTATTCGAAACCTCGGAATGATCGATCTGAGGTCTTCTCTGTACCCAGCATAAGAAACAACTTGGATACAGATCCTCTTGAAACAATCGTTCAATTTGTTGAGCAGATCTTCTGAAATCTCCTTCCAGGTGACCCTGGAGAGAAAATGAGACGGGCTTGTGGAAGAGCGTGACTGAGCACAGTACAGACAGTTGTAAACGCACCTTTCCCCAAGCATGAAATAAGCGGTGTCCATTTCTAAAGACGATTTTCCATTCACTTTCTGAATCGTTCCGTAAGATGCTCTGAGTATCATTTCTCCACCTCAAACTCGTATTCTCTTTCTTGGTTTCTCAGGTGAACCTTGCTCCCTTCCACACTGATCTCGAAGCCGTTCAAGAACTCAGGAATCGGCTGTTTTGCTTCCAACCTCATGAACACACCATCCGCGGTTCTCTCGGCCACTCCTTTTTCTCTGTAAAGCAAAAAGATCCTCCTTGCGTGAATGGAAACACTGCAAACCGTGAAAAAGACCATTGTAACGATGAAAAGAGCGAAAAGAACCTCTATGACAAGAGATCCTAACTGAAAAGAAGATAAGAGAGTATTAGAAGAATTCCCATGACGAGAAGCGCTAGTACGAAAGCCAGAAGAAAATCTGAACTCGCCGCTTTCTGAACGGGTTGAGGAGATTTTCTCAGTTTCAATTTCTCCTGGTTTGATTCTTCCCCCTCCCTGAGCATCTCTCCTATTTTTTCCATCCACTCTTCATCGGAAATCTTCACTCTGCTTTCACCACGTTTTATCTTCAGATTCGGGGATACTATGGCCTTTCCAATTATCCCTTCTTCAAATTCCACTTTCAAAAGATAAAGATTTCCTTCTCTGGTCTTTACAACCTCTTTCGAGAGGATCTTCCCAGGAAGACTCGCCACATTTTCCGTTCCGAACTTTTCCTTCAGAAACCTTTTGAACTTCTCCGAAAATTCTTCGTTTCCGTAGTTCAGGATAACAAAATCTATCTTCTTTTCTACCTCTATCTCTCTTATGGTCACACCGTTCAAAGGATCAAGAACTGGGAACACTTCTGGGAGATTTCTCAAATCTTCTCTCTGAAACAATTTGAAAACTTCATCAGTCGAAAGTTCTTCAAAATGTTCTTTCACCACTTCAAGAGAAACATCTTCATAGTCCAGCGGGGTTCCTACCGCTTCCACTTCCAGTTTTTCAGACCACTCCCTGAAGAGGTCGGCCATGAAGACCTTGAGTGCCTCGTGATCACCACTTTCAACGAGCCTGAAAAACTCACTCCCAACCAGTCTAAGATTCTGTTTTCTGGTTTGAATCAGCCAGAAATTGAGGAATTCATCCGTTATGACAGAAGCTTCTGAGACTTCTTTCAAGGCCAGTTCTTTTTTTGCTTTAAAATCTTCAAGGAACTCCTCAAATCCGAGATTCAGATCTACCGAATACTTTCGAACATACCGACCCGGCATCACAAAAAAATCGTACTCAGGGATCTGATTGAGTTTGCCGAGGAAATATCCCTGAACGATCTCGGATGTGAGCTTCGATGTGACCCTGAACTTCACAAAATAGAGATCCACTCACTACTCCTCCCTGGGTATCACATAATCTCCCGATTCCAGAGTTTTCGATTTGAAATCTTCAGGTCCTACACCAATGCCTATGACACAGTTCTTTCCTATTACCATGTCGTCGGGAATCACCGAATTCATCCCCACCACCGTCAGGAGACCAGAGTACACCTTTGGATCCAGTTTGTTCTCAGCGTCTTCACCCACTCCCATCCTGACGTTGTTTCCTATTTTTACACTTTCTGCTATTATCACGTTTTCCAGATAGCAGTTCTCTCCTATCTCAGCTCTGGTCATTATGACTGAGTTCTTCACCACCGTTCCTCTACCGATCTTCACACCCTGGAAAATAACAGAGTTGAAAACATTACCATACACCTCTGCTCCTTCACTCACGAGAGAGGTGGAAACCTTCGAACCAGGAGCCACGTAAGCGGGTGGCATCTCCTCGGTATGGGTGAAAAACCTCCAGTTCGGATCGTAGAGGTTGAAAGGCGGCACTGGAAGAACAAGCTCCAGATTGGCTTCCCAATAAGATCTGAGCGTACCAACGTCCCTCCAGTATCCATCGAATCTGAACGCGTAGAGAGAACCGAGATTTTCTCTCAAAATTCTTGGAATCACGTCTTTTCCAAAATCATGAGAACTGTTCGGATCGTTTTCGTCTTCGATGAGAACTTTCTTCAGGAATTCATAATTGAAGACGTAAATTCCCAGAGACGCCAGATTCGATCGGGGTTTTGCCGGTTTTTCTTCAAAATCTACTATTTTCCCATCCACATTCGTTATCATGATACCAAACCTGCTTGCCTCTTCGATGGGTACTTCCATGCAGGCTATCGTCCCGTCTGCCTCCTTGAGCAGATGATAATCTATGAGATCGTTGTAATTCATAGCGTACACGTGATCTCCCGAGAGAATGAGAACGAGTTCCGCGTCGTTTTCTTCGAGAAATTCAAGATTCTGATAGACAGCGTTGGCGGTTCCTTTGTACCAGTCAGACTCATGCCTACCCACGTAAGGCGGAAGAATTTCGACCCCTCCATCTTTCCTGTCCAAATCCCAGGGTCTTCCGATACCTATGTGTTTCGAAAGAACATGAGGTCTGTACTGGGTCAAAACCCCTACTCTATAGATACCAGAATTCACACAGTTGCTCAGAGTGAAATCTATGAGACGGTATTTCCCCCCAAAAGGGATAGCGGGTTTCGCTATCCTCTCCGTGAGAACACCGAGTCGCGTTCCTTGGCCCCCCGCCAGTATCATCGCAACGATGTTTCCCATAAAATTTCACCTCACAAGACCGCTCTTTTTTCAAAAACGGGTAACTCTATGTCTCCTTCAATGACACGACCTTCTCTCACAATACAATTCTTGTCCAGAATCACGTTTCTCAAAACCGCACCTTCTTCCACAACAGTACTTTCCATAATGATGGAATTCTCAACTATGGCCCCGACTTTTATTCGCACGTTTCTGAAAATGATAGAATTTCTCACCGTACCGGAAACAATGCTTCCATCCGCTATCAAAGAATTCTCAACAACGGCCGTGGTCGTGAATTTTGGAGGAGGAAGATCTTTCAGCTTCGTATATACCTTCCCGTTTCTGTAGAAGAGCTCATCGCGCACCTCTTTTCTCAGAATATCCATGTTTATCCTGTAGTACTCTTTTATTCCCTTCTTCACATTTCTCCAGTAGCCATCAAACCTATAAGCGTAGACCTTCAACCTGTCGAGGTTGGGAATCACTATGTCGAGAAGAAGATCGTATTTTCCTTGAGGAACCGTTGCGTAGAGAAGCTCTTTGAGCAACTCTTTGTTCATGAAATAAACCCCGAGAAACGCGATGTTTCCTTTTGGATGGGCAGGTTTTTCTTCTATCTCCACCACTCTCATGTCATCGTCGAGCTGAACTATTCCATATTCACTCAAGTTGTACGTTTCATCGAGTTCTTTAACAAGCAGGGTGATGTCTGCTCCCTTTTTCAGATGGTAGCTGAAAAGATCTCTATAGATCATCTTGTAGATGTGATCTCCTGAACCTATTAAAACGTGATCTTCCTCGCCCCTTCTCAGAATGGTCATGTTTTGGAAGATAGCATCCGCCGTTCCCCTATACCAAACTTCTCTGTTTGGCCCAACGTAAGGCTGGAGAATGAACAGTCCCCCGCTTTTCCGATCGAGGTCCCACTCCTTTCCAGAACCCAGATGGTCCATCAGACTCCTCGGATTGTACTGAGTGAGAATACCCACCTTTCTGATACCGGAGTTCACCATGTTGCTCAGGGTGAAGTCTATCGCCCTGTACTTCCCAAACACGGGAACCGCCGCACTGGCTCTCACCTTTGTCAGAGGCCACAAACGATCACTTTTTCCCCCAGCAAGAATCAATCCAAGCACCCTCATCCTTCACACCTCTCCTCCTTCGTTCACAAAAAATTCTATCACCTCCACCCCTCTTCTATAAAACCGTCTGAAAGTTTTTTCAGTAAATCTACAATGAAATTGGTGTTAGAATCCGGATATTCTCTCACAACAAGATAAACTCTTTCTCCAAAGCTTCTCATGGCGGACATGAATCCCATCACCCTGAGAACGTGTCCAATCATCTCAGGGAAGATCAGAAAATCACCGGAGGGAAAATCGAGCTCCTCTGGTTCGAAGTCTGGCAGATCGAACATTTCCTCGAGTTTTATTCCATAACGGCTGGAAAAGAGCTCTAACATGGCGCACGATAAAGAGAAGAGCACTTTCGGATGTTCTGGAAAATGCGCCTCGAGTCTCTCGAAAAGACCAAAAATCTGACTCGATTTTGCTTCCTTGAGGATCCCCTCATATTCTTCTAGCACGGCCACAAAAATCTTGTAATGCTCCCCCAACGATCTTTCGGGAACTATTGTTGAACTCCCCTTGAATTCATCTTCCATCAGTTCTACTTTCACAATTTCTCTGTCTTTCCATTTCTCGAGATGATAAGTTAAGATCATTTTTCCTACCTCCTGTCTGGAAAAGCTTTAAATAAAGTGTTAAAATTCCTTCAGAGGTGGTTCTACTATGAATATATCAACTATTGTGTCGAATTTAAAGGATCTCATTTTAGAAGTTCGAGCGCCTTATGATCTCGAAATAACAGGTGTGTCTAACCACTCTTCTAAGGTAAAAAAAGGGGATCTTTTCATCTGCAGAAAAGGAGAGAAATTCGATTCCCACGAGATAATACCCGAAGTGATCGAAAAAGGGGCAGTAGCAGTTGTTGTTGAAAAGGAGATAGATCTCGATTTTCCTCACATTCAGGTTTTCGATTCGCGTTACTTTGAAGCAAAAGTCGCCAGTCTCTTCTTCGATGAGCCCTGGAAAGACGTTCTAACCTTTGGAGTCACTGGAACGAACGGTAAAACCACAACAACCGTGATGATTTACCACATGCTCACCTCCCTTGGAGAAAAAGGAAGCGTTCTCACCACCGCTGTGAAGAGAATTCTTGAAAACTCCTACTACGACGACATCACCACTCCGGATGCGATCACCATTCTTTCCGCCATGAAGGAAAACAGGGAAGGTGGGGGAAAGTTCTTCTCTCTCGAAGTTTCTTCTCACGCACTGGTTCAAAAAAGAGTCGAGGGAGTCAGATTCGATGTGGGTATATTCACCAACATATCACGCGATCACCTCGACTTTCACGGTACATTCGAGAACTATCTGAAAGCAAAGCTTCATCTCTTCGATCTGTTGAAAGATGACGGGATATCCATTCTGAACGAATCATTGGCAGACACTTTCAATCGAAAATCGAGAAAAATCACCTTCGGAACATCGAAAAACGCCGATTACAGGCTGGGAAATATAGAGGTGAACTGGGAGGGGACACGGTTCGTTCTGGAAACTCCCGATGGTTTATTGAGGGTTTTCACAAAAGCGATAGGTGATTTCAACGCTTACAACGCCGCGGCCGCCATTGCTGCTCTTCACCAGCTTGGATACGATCCAAAAGACCTGGCGAGTTCCCTCGAAACGTTCACAGGGGTCGAGGGAAGATTCGAGGTAGTACGTGGAGCAAAGAAGATTGGGCTCAACGTTGTTGTCGACTTCGCCCATTCTCCAGACGCACTGGAAAAGCTCTTGAAAAATGTCAGAAAGATCTCTCAGGGAAGAGTGATAGTTGTCTTCGGGGCCGGGGGAAACAGCGACAGAGGAAAACGTCCCATGATGTCTGAGGTCGCTTCAAAACTCGCTGATGTTGTAATCCTCACAACCGATGACCCACGAGGAGAAGACCCGGAACAGATAATGGAAGACTTGATAAAGGGTATTGATAAACGCAAACCGTATCTGGTGCTCTTTGACAGAAGGGAAGCCATTGAAACGGCCCTAACTATCGCTAACAGAGGAGATTCTGTTGTCATAGCGGGAAGAGGTCACGAAAGATACCAGATAATCGATGAAGAAAAGAAGGTACCGTTCCAGGACAGAGAAGTTGTGGAAGAGATCATAAGAGACAAGCTGAAAGGGAGGTATGCACAATGAAAGATCTCCTCACAAGGCGCTTCGTTCTGAACTCGAAAGAAGTGAGAGAAGGTGACGTGTTCGTTGCCGTGAAAGGGAAAAGATTCGATGGTCACGATTTTATAGATGAAGCCCTCAAGAATGGTGCTTATGCAGTTATCGCTGAGAGAAAAACAGTGAATTCCGATAGAATATTTCTCGTAGAAAGTTCCGTTGACGCACTTGCAAAACTGGCCCGAGAAAAGCTCGGAAATTTTTCTGGCACGGTCGTCGGTATAACGGGTTCGTCAGGAAAGACCACTACGAAAGAAATATTGTACAACCTTCTCAAGAACAAAAGAAGTGTTTTCAAAACACCGGGAAATATGAACACAGAGTACGGTCTGCCGCTCTCTATTCTCAACGATTACAAAGGAGAAGAAATCCTAATTCTTGAAATGGCTGCAAGCAAACCCGGCGATATCGCCCACCTGTGCAAAATTGCTCCTCCAGATATCGCCGTTCTCCTCAACGTTGGAAACGCCCATCTCGAATTTTTTGGAACACGAGAGAGAATCATGGAAACCAAAATGGAGATCATCAAGTACTCGAAAGAAAATGCAACAGCCGTAACATTTTTCGACGATTCCGATCTGAGAAGAGAAGTGCCTCGTTACAGAAAAACACTGTTCTTCGGTAAAGAAAGTGGGGACTCGGTTCTGAAAGGCTGGTGGTATTACGAAGGTTCCACGATCGCAGAGTTCGAAGCTTTCGAGTCTCTTTTCACAGTTAAACTCTCTGGGTACTGGAACGGAGGGCAACTTCTGAACATCGCCGCTTCTCTGTGTGTCATGAGAGCTTTGGGCGAAACTGTGGATATCTTCGATCTTGCCAGCCTGAAGACCGTTCCTGGTCGTTTCAACGTGAGAGAAAAAGAAGGTGTGCTGATCGTGGACGATACGTACAACGCAAGCCCTGAGGCGTTTCAAACTTCCATAGAGGCACTTCTTCGCTTTCCCGGAAAAAAGTTCGCCGTTGTCGGAGCGATGAAAGAACTGGGAGAGAGATCGAAGGAGTTTCACGAAGAACTGGGAAAAAAGCTGAACGTTCTAGATGGGGTGTACGTTTTTTTGTCGGAGCCCGAGGCAGAATGGATCAAATCCGAAAAGATCATCCTGAAGTCAGACGATCCTGAAGATATAGCGAAAGATCTTGCTGCCAGAGTAACAGAAGGAGATGTGGTTCTCTTCAAAGCTTCAAGAGCGGTGAGAATTGAGAGAGTCCTTGAGATGTTTGAGAAGGAGTTGGAGAGAAAATGATAGCAGCGAATTTTCTCCTGAACCTCGTTCTTTATCCGATCCTCATAAAACTCTTCAGACACAGAAGAATCGGGCAATACATAAGGAAAGAAGGTCCGGACCTTCACGGTTACAAAGAGGGTACCCCCACCATGGGAGGTATTCTGTTCGTTCTGACCAGTTTTTTGTTTGGGATGATCTCTAAGACAAACACGATAGTGTTGCTTGGCATGTTTCTCTTCTTCCTCATTGGTTTTCTGGATGACTTTCTCAGTGTGGCAAGAAAAGACTCCACCGGATTGAAAACTTATCAGAAAGCTCTGCTTCAGACTCTTGTAGCCTTCATTATGTTGCTTCTGATACGTCCCGAAACCAACGTCGACTTCTTTGGCTCCGCGATTGAGATGGGAAAGTGGTATTACCTCTTCGCACTCTTGGTTATCGTCGGAAGTTCGAACGCCACGAACCTAACGGATGGGTTGGACGGTCTGGCCGGTTGGATATACGTGAGCGGAAGCATCCCTTACTGGTTTTTCCTCAAAGAAAGGGGAATCTCAGAGGACACTCTGTTGATCCTTGTAGCCGGTGTTCTTGCATTTCTCGTGTTCAACTCGAAACCCGCGAAGATCTTCATGGGGGATACGGGTTCTATCACACTCGGTGGGGTTTTGGGAACCGTCTCTGTTCTGACAAAAACGGAGTTCTATCTGGTGCTTTTCTTTCTGATTCCCGTCGTCGAAACGTTGAGCGTTATCCTTCAAGTGGGGTCTTTCAAGATCTTCAAACGCAGGATATTCAGAATGTCTCCTCTGCACCACCACTTTGAACTACTCGGATGGAGCGAGGAAAAGATCGTGGCAGTGTTTACCGTCTTCAATCTGATGTCTTCTCTTGTTGCTCTTGAGGTCTTCGGGGTGATAGGATGAGGATAGGTTTCCTGGGTTTCGGAAAGAGCAACAGATCCCTTCTGAAATATCTTCTGAAACATCAAAAAGCAGAGTTTTTCGTGAGCGAAGCAAAAACTCTGGACAGTGAAACGAAAAAATTCCTGGAAGAATACTCCGTAGAATACGAAGAAGGGGGACATACCGAAAAACTTCTGGAGTGCGATGTTGTCTACGTGAGCCCAGGGATAAAACCAGACACAAGCATAATCGAACTCCTTTCTTCCAAGGGCGTGAAACTATCCACGGAGCTTCAGTTTTTCCTGGACAACACAGATCCAAAAAAGGTCGTAGGCATCACGGGCACCGACGGAAAAAGTACCGCCGCCGCTCTCATGTACCATGTACTCTCCAGAAAGGGGCTCAAGACTTTCCTTGGCGGAAACTTTGGTACACCAGCCGTGGAAGCCCTGGAAGGAGAGTACGACTATTACGTGCTGGAAATGAGCAGTTTCCAGCTTTTCTGGAGCGAAAGACCTTATCTTTCAAACTTCCTCGTTCTGAACATATCCGAAGATCATTTAGACTGGCACTCTTCTTTAGAAGAGTACGTTGATTCAAAGTTGAAACCGGCTTTTCTTCAGGCAGAAGGAGATCTGTTCGTCTACAACAAGCACATCGAACACTTGAAGGATTTGAAAGGCGTGAGATCCAGAAAAATTCCCTTCTGGACAGATGAAAGCTTCGCCACGGAGAGAGAACTGATCGTCCACGGAAAAAGTTACGCACTTCCTGGGAACTATCCGTATCAGATGAGGGAAAACATACTGGCAGTTTCCGTTCTTTACATGGAGATGTTCAAAGAACTGGAAAGTTTCTTAGAATTCCTCAGAGATTTCAAACCACTTCCACACAGAATGGAATACCTGGGTCAGATAGATGGAAGACATTTTTACAACGACTCGAAAGCCACGTCGACACACGCGGTACTGGGTGCGCTCTCCAACTTCGACAAGGTAATTCTCATAATGTGTGGTATCGGCAAAAAGGAAAACTATTCTCTCTTCGTGGAAAAAGCCAGGCCAAAGCTGAAACATCTCATCATGTTCGGAGAGATATCGAAAGAGCTCGCTCCATTTGTGGAGAAAATTCCTCACAGCATCGTTGAAAATATGGAAAAAGCCTTCGAAACAGCACTGGAAGTCTCCGAAAAAGGTGATGTGATTCTTCTCAGCCCGGGAGGAGCGAGTTTTGATATGTACGAAAACTACGCAAAAAGAGGCGAGCACTTCAGAGAGATCTTCAAACGACACGGAGGGGATAAAGTTTGAACGAAAAATCTCTCGTTTTCTTTGTCATAGTACTCCTGTGCGTGGGCTTCATATCCCTCAGCAGTTTTGAAATAGTTCAGGATTATGTGAAGCCAGCCAGCGACACCGCACACGTGGTGCTGAACCATTTGATGAAACTGGCAGTGGCCATTGTTTTTTTCGTTGTCTTCCTCTACACAGATCACAGATTGCTCTTCTCAAAACAAATCATAGTGGGGGGATACGTCCTCTCCCTTGTTCTTCTGACAGTCGTGCTGTTTCTCCCTTCGGGTGAGAGGGGCGCACACAGATGGATCGATCTTGGTAGCTTTTCATTCCAGCCATCCGAACTGGTCAAAATCTACATTCTTCTGTTTCTTGCGTGGTACGTCGAAAAGAACTCCCTGTTCATGAAAAGGCTCTTCAGGGGATTTTTGAAGCCGATTCTCCTCGTTTCTCCTCTATTCTTCCTTGTTCTGATCGAACCCGATTTCAGCACTTTCGTGCTTCTCGTCTTCACGGTCATCCTCACACTTTACGCTGCTGAAACTCGCGGGATTTATGTGCTGAGCTTCTTTCTGGTAACGATTTTCCTTTTTATTTCCATGTATAAAACCGGTGTTCTGGAACATTTTCTGAGAAATTACCAGATGGAAAGACTCGTATCGTATCTGAGAGGGAACGTCTCAGAACAGGTTATTGAAGCGGTGAACGCTATAAGAAACGGTGGTACGCTTGGTAAAGGGCTGGTTCTCGGTGAAGAAAAGCTCTTCGTGCCCGTGGTAACCAGTGATTTCGTGCTGGCCATAGTGGGTGAAGAGCTTGGTTTCATAGGCTTGGGAGTCGTCCTGTTCTCATTTTATGGATTAGTTCACAGTCTTGTGAAGGTTGCCACGAAAATGCACACGGTTCCATCAGTCAGGACGTTCATCTCTGGTTTCGCTATTTTGATAATGCTTCAGGTGATGACGAACGTCGGTGTCATATCCGGAATTCTTCCAGTCACAGGAGTAACCCTTCCCCTGGTAAGCTATGGAGGGAGCTCCCTTCTTTCCGTGATGATGGGTTTTGGAATAATCGGAAATATGATTCTGGAGAGTGAAAGAGAGTGATAAAGGTCGTTGCAGCTGGCGGTGGAACCGGTGGACATCTCTACCCGCTTCTGGCCATCCTCGAGGCGCTTGTGAAAAGAGTTGATGTGAAGGTTCTGTTCTTCGCCGTAAAAGGCAAAATCGATGAAAGGGTTGTGAGAAAGGATCATCCGGAGTTCGAAACAGTTGTAATCGATGTCAGAGGTTTGCACAGACCGCTCCACCATCCAAAAAACCTGTGGAGAGCCTTGAAGATAGGAATTGCTACAATCGAGGTGAAGAAACATTTGAGGCGCTTCAAACCGGATTTAATAATCCTCACGGGCGGATACATATCTGGAGTTGTGGGTTTGGCCGCTAAGGATCTTGGAATACCCATCTTTGTCCACGAACAAAACGTCGTTCCAGGGCTCGCAGTGAAGGTTCTCTCGCAGTACGCGAAGAAAGTTTTCGTCTCTTTCGAGAGAACACGAGATTATCTGAGGGAATGGCGGGATAAAATCGTCGTCACTGGATGTCCGGTGAGAGAAACAGAAAAAGAAGCACCTTTGAAGGATTTCGTGCTCGTTCTCGGTGGAAGTCTGGGGAGTGAAGCGATAAACGAACTGATGGAAAAGGTGTACCCGGAACTTCCGGAGATTCTATTTGTACATTCCACAGGGTCAGACGATTGGACAGAAAGACTTTCCGCTTTTCCAAATGTAACAGCGCTAACTTACATAGATCCTGTGGGAGCCTACTGGAAGAAAGCGATCGCGTCCATTTCAAGAGCAGGAGCGAGTACAATCGCAGAAATGATGTACTACGGTGTTCCCGGAATATTGATACCATGGGAAGGCTCCGCTGAATCACACCAGCTTGAAAACGCTCTTGAAGCAGAAAGACTGGGGTACGGCATTGTTATCAGAGAAAAAGAGACGTCTCCCCGGAAAATAATCGAGTCTATTGATAAAGTAGTGAAAAAAGGTAAAATAGAGAAGATGAAAGAAAACCCTGCTTCCAAAATATCTGAGGAAATACTGGGGGAGATAATGTGAAAATTCATTTCGTAGGAATTGGTGGAATAGGAATGAGTGCCGTAGCTTTGCACGAATTCTTGAATGGAAACGATGTTTACGGTTCAAATATAGAGGAAACAGAAAGAACCGCTTATCTAAGAAAATTAGGAATTCCGATTTTTGTACCACACTCCGCAGACAACTGGTACGATCCCGATCTGGTTGTAAAAACCCCCGCCGTTCGTGACGACAACCCGGAGATAGTACGCGCCAGGATGGAAGGGGTTCCACTCGAGAACAGACTGCATTATTTCCGAGACATTCTGAAACGAGAGAAAAAGGAAGAGTTCGCTGTAACCGGAACCGATGGAAAAACCACAACAACGGCCATGGTTGCGCACGTTTTGAAACATTTGAGAAAGTCTCCAACAGTATTTCTTGGAGGCATAATGGATTCCCTCGAACATGGAAACTACGAGAAAGGAAACGGGCCCATAGTTTACGAACTTGACGAGAGTGAAGAGTTCTTCTCAGAGTTCTCCCCAAACTACCTCATAATCACAAACGCCAGAGGAGATCATCTGGAAAACTACGGAAACTCTCTGTCCAGATACAGATCGGCCTTCGAAAAGATCAGCAGGAACACTGACCTGGTTGTCACCTTCGCAGAGGACGAACTCACCTCTCATCTCGGTGATGTGACTTTTGGCGTGAAGAAGGGTACATACACTCTCGAAATGAGAAGCGCTTCTCGCGCTGAACAAAAGGCTGTAGTGGAGAAAAATGGAAAGAGATATCTCGAGTTCAAACTCAAGGTTCCCGGTTTTCACAACGTTTTGAACGCTCTGGCAGTGATAGCACTCTTCGACTCACTCGGGTACGATCTGGCCCCAGCGCTCGAAGCACTGGAGACATTCCGGGGAGTTCACAGACGTTTTTCCATCGCGTTTCACGATCCGGAAACGAACATCTATGTGATAGACGACTACGCCCACACACCAGACGAGATAAGAAACCTTCTTCAGACAGCAAAAGAAGTCTTCGAAAACGAAAAAATCGTGGTGATATTCCAGCCGCACCGATACTCCAGACTGGAAAGGGAAGATGGAAACTTCGCAAAGGCGCTTCAGCTGGCAGATGAGGTTGTGGTCACGGAAGTCTACGACGCGTTCGAAGAAAAGAAAAACAACATCTCAGGGAAGATGATCTGGGATTCCCTCAGATCGCTTGGAAAAGAAGCGTATTTCGTTGAGAAACTTCCGGAACTGGAAAAGATAATTCCCGTGAGTGAGAACACCGTCTTCCTTTTCGTCGGTGCCGGAGATATCATTTACTCTTCCAGAAGGTTCGTGGAACGTTATCAGAGCTCCAAAAGTTCTCCTTCACGTGTTCTGGGATCGAACAAATAGACTGTGCTCTTACCGGAAAGATAACCGCACGCTTCTCCAGGATTCACCACGAGAGTCTTTCCTTCTTTTCTCACATCCACTCTATGAGTATGCCCGTAGAGAATCAGATCGAACTCCTGGGAATGAACGATCGCATCCAGAAGAACGGGTTCGTGCATCATTGCTATTCTTAAACCATCGATCTCCAGGGAAATGGGTGGTTTCTTGATTCTCCCGCCGGATCTTTTGTCTAGCAGGAGCACCTCTCCGTCGTTGTTTCCAAAAACACCGTAAAAATCCACCCCTTCTTTGATCAATCTTCCAAGTGTGAACGGTGCAACGAAGTCTCCACAGTGGAAAATTCTTTCGATGTTCTTCTCAGATACGAGTTCTTCCACCTTTTTCAAAACTTCCATGTTATCGTGAGTGTCACTGAGTATCAGCCACATTCACGTCACCCCCATGTGTAGTTTATCACCATGATTATGGACGTTGAAACAACCGTGAAGAAAGTGATGAGCCCACTCGCGAGTTCCGCATCGTAACCCTTCTCGACCGAGTACACGAGTGTCATGATAGCAGAAGGAAGAAGTGGCGAAAGAAACAGGTTCATCTCTTCGAAAGAAGAAAGAGAGAAGATCTTCACTGCGATCAGAGCAACAAGCAACCCGGCAGCATACTTTACGAGTCCCGCCATTAAAATCAGACGGAATTTGTCGTAAACCGATCTGAAGCTGAGATAGTATCCCACAAGAAAAAACACGAGGAAAGCATTCGCGTTCTTTATCGTCCGCGCAGCATCGAGAACAATACCAGGTGGAACTACTTTGAAGATGTTCATCGTTATCCCGACGAGGAGAACCAGAAACGGTGGAAAGGTGAAAACCTTCAGTATTCCCTTTTTATTTTGCTCAGCCACTGCCTTCCCCACACCAAATATGAAGAAAGAATTTCCCAGGTCGAACAAGGCAAAGTTAACCACCGATCCTTCTCCCCAAAGGCTTTCCGCCAGAGGGTACATGAACAATCCCGTGTTGAAACCAATGAAAGAGAGAACGATCGGAATTCTCACTCTTGGATCCTTTATTCGGGAGAAAAACAGAAAAGCAAGAAAGATGAGAAGGAGGTTACTTAAAACACCCGTTGCGGTGAAAGCGAACTTCGAAAAGTGAAAACGTGAGGTGGAAAAACTGTAAAAGATCGCCGCTGGCAACGTGAAGTTCACCACGAGTTTCGAAAGGACCTTACCAGTATCTTTTTCGAAAAATTTCTTCGTCAGATAACCGATCAGTATGACGATCGAGAATTCCACTCAGTGCACCCCTGAAAAAGATTTTATCAAAAGAAGAGGGCGTCTCTTTGACGCCCTCTTTATGGTTTTCTAACACCGATTTTCTTCTTTTCCTTCTTCTTTATGAACTCACACACACCCACCGGACATTTATTAGCACCTATGTGGGCTCTGAATTCTTCTTCGAAGTTGTCAACGATCGAGAGCAGAGGAACCGGAATACTCTGACCCAGCCCGCAGAAAGAAGTTTCTCCCGCGTTCCGAGCGATCTCCCTCAGCGTATCAAGATCCTCTTTTTTGCCTTCGCCTCTGCTTATTCTCTCCAAAATGTTGACGATCATCCTTGTACCTTCCCGACACGGTGTGCATTTTCCACACGATTCGTGCTCGAAGAACCTCATAACAGCGAGTGCGAGATCCACCGCACAGTGAGTCTCGTCAGCAACGAGAATCACTCCTGATCCAAGGGAAACTCCGTACTTTGCGTAAGAATCAAAATCGAGTGGAACGTCGAGTTTGTCTGGTCCGATGAACGTTCCCGCACTACCACCCGTTTGCACAACTTTCAACTTCCTGCCACCCTCAACTCCTCCACCAAATTTGAAGATGAGATCTCTCACCGTCACCCCCATTGGCACTTCCACGATTCCCTTTCTCACCACATTACCCACGAGGGAGAACACTTTTGTGCCTGGTGACGAGTCAGTACCGAACTTTTTAAACCACTCCGCACCGTTCATTATTATCCTTGGAACATTCACAAAGGTTTCCACGTTGTTCACGACGGTGGGTTTCCCGAAAAGGCCAAAGGTGGGGGGGTAAGGAGGTTTCAATCTGGGCCGAGCAGGTTTTCCTTCGATGGACTCTATCAACGCCGTTTCCTCTCCTGCTACATATGCTCCCGCTCCGAGTCTTATTTTCAGATCGAAGTTGAATCCACTTCCAAGGATGTTCTCACCGAGAAATCCGTACTCGTAGGCCTGTTCTATGGCTTTCTTCAGGATTTCTATCGAACTGTGATACTCTCCCCTTATGTATATGTAGCCCTTCGTTGCACCAACCGCGTACCCCGCTATGATCATGCCCTCTATCAAAGAATGAGGATCACCCTCCATGATGAGCCTGTCTTTAAAGGTACCGGGTTCTCCTTCATCGGCGTTGCACAGGACATATTTCTGATCAGCAGAAGCTTTGTAGGTGAATTCCCATTTCAGACCCGTTGGAAAACCAGCTCCACCCCTTCCCCTCAGCCCGCTTCGTTTTATCTCTTCGATTATCTCTCCTGGTTTCATCTGGAGCGCTTTGGCGAGGGCAAAGTAACCGTCTCTTGCGATGTATTCCTCTATACGAGTGGGATCTATCTCTCCTACGTTTTTCAGAACGATACGAGTTTCTTCAGCCACTCTCTCTACCTCAACGGTTCTTCTTATTTGACTCTCGGAAATTTCAAGATCGAGCACTCTCCTTCCCTTGAGAACGTGCTCTTCGAAGATCCTTCTCACATCCGATTCATTCTTCACGACGTAGAAAACACCATCGGGAAGAACGGAAACAATCACTCCTTCTGGATAAATTCCCATGCTACCCGTTTCCAGCACATCGACAGTATCTCCGAGGTTGTGTTCCTTCACGAGATCTCTGAAGTAATTGAGAAAGTGACGAGCCCCCATCAACACACTGTTCGAATCCACTGAGACCAGAACTGTTATCGGTTTCATTGTGACTCACCCCTCAATCTATCTATGAGATCCTTTACACGATCGGGCGTCATGTTACCGTAATACTCGGCATTCACCATGATCACCGGTGCAACACCGCAAAGGCCCAGACAACTCGTCATTTCGAGTGTGAAAAGACCATCAGAAGTGGTCTGACCGAAGTCGATTTTCAGAATTTCCCTGATGGTCTTGACTATCTCTCTTCCGTTTTCAACATGACACGGAAGACTCTCACAAACCCTTATCACGTATTTTCCCTTCTGTTTTGTCGAAAACATGGTGTAGAACGTTAACACCTCGTACACTCTGGAGAGCGGAACACCGAGCTCTTCAGCCACGATTTCAGCGGCTTCTGGTGGTATGAAGTTGTTGAAACGCTTCTGTATCTCGTGCAGGGTGTTTATCAAAACGTCTCTCTCTTCTGCTGTTTCTTTAGCTTTCTGGACGATCTCTGCTATTACCTCTCGCATCTTCACTCCCCCTCGTCAAAAATTTCACAATTATTCATGAAAAATTATACCACTTTTTCTGTGCCATTTAAAAAAGGTTTTTCAACCAGTCAAAAATAGGAATTAAAACCAGCGCCGGAAGTAGGTTTCCAACCTTCACTTCTCTCACTTTGAGAATTCTTATTCCAAGGCCCAGAATCATGACACCACCCGTACCTACAAAATCGGAAATAAAGATATCGCCTGTAAGAAAGGTCAGGCTCTTCGCGAAAACAACGAGAAGTCCCTGAACGAGGAAGACAGAAACCGCCGAGAGAAAAACCCCTGTTCCTAAGGTTGCCGTGAGCACTGTGGCTGACACTGTGTCGAGCACCGTTTTCACGAGTATCAAATCCGCATTTCCTGTGAGTCCTATGTTTATAGATCCCACTATGGTCATGGGACCAACCAGAAAGAGAAGCGAAGAGGTGAGAAAACTCTCCGCAAACCCCTGGGAATCACTGAACTTCTTCCCAATACCTTCTATTCTGTCCTCTATTCTGAATAATTCTCCGATAACGCCACCTGAGACAAGCGCTAAGAGTATCATCAAGAAATCATCACCCTGGGTGACCATCCGGATACCTATACCCAGCGTGGTGAGTCCTATCACCGTGAAAAGAATGTCGTGTAATCTCTGAGGGATTTTTCTTTTGAACAAGAAACCCACGGACGCACCGATCAAAACTCCAAATGCATTCAGAAGAACAGCGTAGTGAAACATCATACCAACCTCCCACTCTGTGCAAACAAGCCAAATATTCCTCCTGTGTGGATGAAAAGAACGTTCTTTCCCGAGTTTTTGAACATCTCAACCATTCCTCTGAAGGCCTTTGCTGTGTAGACCGGATCAAGGATGATGCCCTCTATTGAAGCTACTTTTTTCAAGATCTCCACATCCTCACTGGAAGGAATCGCATATCCTGGACCCCTGTAATCATCAACCACTTCGAAAGCGGGTTCATTGACTCTCAGGCCGTACTCTTCCATACCACTAATTATTCTTTTCACCTTCTCCACAAAATAATCCGAGTTTTTCGTGGTAACGTTCACACCCACCACGGGCACGCGACATCCCAGAAAAGAGACACCAGCCGACAATCCTGCTATGGTTCCCCCGCTTCCAACAGCACACACAATAGCATCGAAGGATTCGAGATTCAATTGATCCTTCATCTCCAGTACTGCATTGAAGTAGCCAAAAGCCCCAAGAGAGTTCGAACCCCCTTCGGGTATCACGTACACCTTTTCGCCTTTTTTCTCCCTTATCTTTCTGTGATCATCGAAGATCTCATCGATGCGTTCGTATTCTTCTTGGGAGACTTCTACTATTTCAGCGCCGAGGAGAAGATCGAGAAGGAGATTTCCGTTCAGTACCTTCTCTCCTTTCCTGAGGAAGAGAACAGGTTTCAAACCGTATTTTCTCGAAACGTATGCCGTTGCTCTGGCGTGGTTCGACTGAAGTCCTCCACAGGTGAACACGGTCGTTGCCCCTTCCTTAAGAGCTTCCCAGAGGAGATACTCCAGCTTTCTGATTTTGTTGCCTGATCCCACAAGCTCTGTGAAATCGTCCCTTTTGATGTAGATGTTGAACCCGCATTCTTCCGACAATCTTCTGAGAAACTGAACGGGTGTGGGTTTAAGTGCAAGATCGATTCTCATTCGTCTCCCCCCCTCTCTTTGTTTGTTAGAATTGTAGCACGGGAGGGAGAGAGATTGATAGGAGAAAAGATCATTTCTTTTGAATCCATAGATTCCACAAATCGTTTCTTGAAGGAAAATTGCCGATTCTATCCCGACGGCACGGTGGTTGTCGCGTTAGAGCAGACCTCTGGATATGGAAGAAACGGAAGGCACTGGCACTCTCCAAAGGGTGGACTATGGTTTTCGGTGCTTTTCAAACCGAGGAAACCTCTGGAGCTTTCGTTTTACACGAGGGTATTCTCAGTAGCAATTGTGAAGACTCTCGAAAACATGAAAATACACGCGAACATAAAGTGGCCCAACGACGTGTACATAAACGGAAGAAAGCTCGCGGGAATTCTTTCAGAGGGAATTTTTGAAGGTGTAAAACCTCTCGCAGTTGTTGTGGGAGTGGGTATGAACGTGAACAACGAGATCCCGGTCGAGTTGAAAACGAGAGCGATCAACCTGAAAGAGATCACAGGGAAAGAAATCAGTATCATAAAACTCATGGAGTCGATATTGAAAAACGCACGCGTGATCTTTAGAAAGTATTCAAAGAAAAAAGAGTCTTTGACGAGGATCTGGAAGAGATATCTTCTTCAAAAAGAAGGAGATTTCGTATTTCTGGAAGGAAAGAAGGGAAAAATCGTGAAGATAAACCCCGATAGTCTGTTGATAGACTTCAACGGAGAGATCAGAAGGGTTTACTCACTCTCTCCTCACTGAGGATTTCATAGCCTCCGTTTCCTACGACCCTTAAGGTTATTTTCTTCGCTGGTAAAAGCACCTCTACGATGTCTCCGTCTTTTACCTCGTAGGAGGCCTTCGCGGGTCTTCCATTCACCAAAACTCTCTGTCCTTTCAGCAGTTTCTGGGCAACCGTTCTTCTCTTCACCACCGAAATCTTAAGAAACAAATCTAATCTCATGAATTGCACACCCTTTCCAAAAGTTCATCGTCGCTCATCGAGAAGGGATATTCTCCCTTCAAAACTAATTTTCTCATAATCAGCATCTTGCTTGTGAAAAATCGGGGATCGTATTCTTCAAGAAATTCTATTCTGGTCCCATCAAAGACCTTCTTTCCTTTCTCAAGTACCACCACACGATCCACGTGATTCATCACTGTTTCAATATCGTGAGAGATAAGGATGACCGTCTTTCCAAGAGTCTTCCACTTCTCCACAATCCCCAGAAGGTCTGTCTTCCCTTCCCGGTCCAGCCCCACAAGAGGCTCATCGAGGATGAGAATATCCGGTTCATGAACAATCACGGAAGCGATCGCTACCCGTCTCTTCTCACCACCGGACAGGAAAAACGGCACTCTGTCTTTAAAAGAATCGAAATCCAATCCCACGAACTCCATCGCTTTTTTCACTAGAGGAACAGGATCTCTATCTGGATAGAAGTTCTTCACGGCAAAAGCCACTTCGTCAAAAACCCTCTCTGCGAAGAACTGATCCTCAGGGTACTGAAAAGCGATTCCTATGCTCCTTCTTATCTCGTAACCTTTCTTTCTTTCTCCGTCGTAAAGCACAGCACCTGAAGTGGGTTCGATCAAACCTGCTACAATCTGAAGAAGGGTTGACTTCCCAGATCCCGTATTCCCAGCAACAAGGATACACTCTCCCTCGTTGATAACGAGATTCACGTTCTCGAGCGCTTTTTTCTCTAAAGGTGTTCCTCTGTGAAAGATATGAGAGACGTTGACCACTTCTATTCTCATGTTGAAAATTATATCACGTGGTAAAATTTAACGAGAGGTGAATCACTCTATGAACATTTTTGAACGTTTGAGAGATCTGTGGAAGAAAATAGCAGACATATGGAACTCTATGTCTCGGGAGAGGAAATTCCTCGTAGGAGGAACAGGTGTTGCCCTTTTGGTAACGATCATCCTGTTTGCCGTCGTGGCATCCACCCCTCACTACAGACTCCTCGTGGCTGGTCTCAATGAAGATGAAGCGGGTGTGATCATCCAGAAACTCGAGGAGATGAACGTTCCTTACAAAGTGTCCCCTGGAGGAGATATATACGTTCCCGACAGTTACAACGTTTATGAGCTCAGGATGAAACTGGCATCTGAAGGAGTTCTTGGAAGTTCAAGGAAAGGTTTTTCTATACTCAGTGAAAACTCTTTCGGAGCCACGAGCTTCGACAAGCAGGTCAAATATCAGATCGCTTTACAGGAAGAACTCGAAAGAAGCATCATGACGATAAAAGGTGTGAAAGACGCGAGAGTTCACTTGGTCCTTCCGAAGTACACCTACTACGTTCGTGGTGAGATGGCAGAACCCCGAGCATCAGTTCTCGTGGTCTTGGAGCCCGGTGCAGAACTCACCCGTGAACAGGTGAGAGGAATCGCTGAGCTCGTCTCGGGGGCTGTTGAGGGGTTGAAACCGGAGAACGTGAGGATAGTGGATAACTACTCCAGATCGCTGAGCGATATGTTAGAAACAGACGAAGAAACCTTCCTCGCCTCCAGCAAACTGGAATTGAAGCAACAGCTTGAGAAATACTACGAAAGTAAAATAAAGAAAGCACTGGAAAGCGTTTTCGGCCCTGGAAGGGTGGAGGTAATACCCGACATATCGATCAACTGGTCCAAGATAGAAACAGAGATGAAAAAGTACGAAGCGCCTGCCAGAAGAGAAGGTTTGGTGAGAAGTCAGGAAACGCAGGTGGAGAAGAGCCAAAACCTTCCTCCAACCGGAGGACCAGCGGGGACGGATTCGAACATACCGCCTCTCACTTATCCATCAACCACGTCCGAAGGAACGAGTACCTACGAACGAACCCATACCATCACCAACTACGAATTGAACGAAGTGTACCAGAAGATAATACAGAACCGCGAAGGAGAAATCTCTTCGCTTTCCGTCGCTGTCATAATCGATGCTTCTTCTTCTGTTCTTCAAAACAGCAGTGACTGGAGCAGTGTGATAAACGATCTCGTAGAAAAAGGTGTAGGATCCATAACGTCTTCCGCCTCTCTCAGCGTCGCGGTTGCCTTTTTGCCATTCGATCGTTCCATCGAAAGGGTTCTTCAGGAAGAACTGAAGCAGATTGAAACGAGAAGAAGGTTCGTCCTGTATTCGGTGGGAATAGCCCTGCTTGGATTTCTCACGTTCATACTCATCTATCTTGTGATCATCCAGATAAGAAGAATAAGGGCAAGGAAACTCGCAGAAGAACGGAGAAGAAAATTGGAAGAAGAGGTAAAAGAGATTCTTCAGGAGGAATTGAAGGAAGAAGAGGTATCGCCAGAAGAAAAGGAGCTGCTCGAACTTGTGGAAGAGCTGGAGAACATCTTTTCCCGTTCACCCTCCGATATCGCCGAGATAGTCCGGTTGTGGTTCTTCGAAAGGGGATGAGGATATGCCCGAGAAAAAGATCGATGGCAGAAGAAAAGCCGCAGTTCTTCTGGTGGCCCTTGGACCCGAAAAAGCAGCCCAGGTGATGAAACACCTTGACGAGGAAACAGTGGAACAACTGGTGGTAGAAATCGCAAACATTGGAAGGGTTTCTCCAGAAGAAAAAAAGCAGGTTTTGGAAGAATTTCTGAGCCTCGCCAAAGCAAAAGAGATGATATCAGAGGGTGGTATAGAGTACGCAAAAAAGGTTCTGGAAAAGGCATTCGGGCCTGAAAGGGCAAGAAAAATCATAGAAAGGTTAACTTCCTCCTTGCAGGTCAAGCCTTTCAGTTTTGTAAGAGACACAGATCCCATCCAGCTTGTGAATTTCCTCCAGAGTGAACATCCGCAGACCATAGCGGTTGTTTTGAGTTACCTTGATCCCCCAGTCGCGGCCCAGATCCTTGGAGCGCTCTCTGAAGAACTTCAGATCGAAGTTTTGAAGAGAATTGCTCTACTCGAACGTACCTCTCCAGAAGTTGTTAAAGAGATAGAAAGGAATCTGGAGAAAAAGATTTCTGGATTTGTGAGTCGAACGTTCAGCAAGGTGGGTGGAATCGATACGGCCGCAGAGATCATGAACAGTCTGGATAGAACCACTGAGAAGAAAATCATGGACAAGCTGGTTCAGGAGAACCCCGAACTGGCCGACGAGATAAGAAGAAGGATGTTTGTTTTCGAAGATATTCTGAAGCTCGACGACAGATCGATACAGCTTGTGTTGAGGGAAGTGGATACGAGGGACCTGGCCCTCGCTTTGAAAGGAGCCTCCGACGAACTGAAAGAGAAGATATTCAAGAACATGTCAAAGAGAGCCGCTGCGTTGCTGAAAGATGAACTCGAATACATGGGGCCTGTGAGGCTCAAGGATGTAGAGGAAGCTCAGCAGAAGATAATAAACATCATAAGAAGGCTGGAGGAGGCTGGCGAGATCGTCATTGCAAGAGGTGGCGGAGAGGAGTTGATCATGTAGTATGCTTCTCAGAAAGGATGAGGTGTTCTACATAGACCTTCCAAGAAAAATAGAAAAAGAAGAAAGAGTGGAAGAAGAAAAAACAAAAGAGAACACAGCAGAAGAGATCCAGAAGATCAAAGAAATGAGAGAAAAGATCATCTCTGAAGCTCAGGAAGAGGCCAGAAAAATAGTTGAAAGTGCCAGAAAAGACGCAGAAGAAATCTTGAAGAACGCCTCCAGTGAAGCTGAAGCTTTAAAGCTCGAAACAAAGAGAGTTTTAGAAGAGGCCAAAACAATGAGGAAAGATCTCCAAAAATACATTCTTAGCTTGAAGGAAGAGATCCAGAAACGGATAAACCAGAAAATAGAAGAAATTCTTCCAGAACTTCTCGATATACTCAAGATCCTCTTCAAAAAGATCCTCGAAAAGGAGATGGATGAGTCGACAGCAGAAAGAAAGTTGAGGAGCGCCTTATCAAAAGTGGTGGGTATCAAAAATGTGAAGATCAGAATAAATCCAGAAGACGCGAAAAAACTGGATCTCAGTGAAGTCAGCAAAGAAGCATTGATACCGGATCCCAATGTAGAAAGAGGAGGAGTCATCGTTGAGACAGATTTTGGTATTCTGGACAAAACGTTCTCTCATCAATGGGAACTCGTGGAGGATATTTTCGAAGAGGTGGTAGGATTTGAAGGACATACTGAAAGAACTGAAAAAGAAACTGAATGAAGAAGATTTTAATAAATTCAACGGAAGAGTCACACGAGTGGTGGGTCTCACCGTGGAATCAAAAGGACCCGATGCTTTTCTTGGAGAAATGTGCAAAATCTCACTTCAGAACGGTAAGAACGCCCTTGCAGAGGTGGTGGGCTTCAAGGAAGAAAGTGTTATTCTCATGCCCTACGAGGATGTCTCCGGATTGAAGATGGGATGTGAAGTCATCAGGACTAACAAAGTACTCGAAGTCGGTGTCAGCAGAAAGATGATCGGAAGGGTGTTCGATGGTCTGGGCCGTCCAATAGATGGAAAGCCCTTTGTTCCGGAAGACAGGTATCCCCTGACCAACAACCCTCCAAATCCTCTGAAAAGAAGAAGAATAAAAGATCCTCTGCCGGTGGGTATACGATCGATAGATGGTTTCATAACCATAGGTAAAGGTCAGAGAATAGGCATCTTCGCGGGCAGTGGTGTTGGAAAAAGCACACTTCTTGGAATGATCGCACGAAACACAACAGCTGATGTTAGTGTACTGGCTCTCATCGGGGAGCGAGGAAGAGAGGTCAGAGAATTCATAGAGAGGGATCTGGGAGAGGAAGGACTGAAACGGTCCATACTGGTGGTCTCAACCTCCGACCAGCCCGCCCTTGCCAGAGTGAAATCTCTTCTCACCGCCACCAGCATAGCGGAATTCTTCAGAGATCTGGGATATGATGTTCTTCTAATGGTGGATTCTCTCACCAGGTGGGCCATGGCACAGAGAGAAGTGGGACTCGCAGTGGGAGAGCCCCCCACCACCAGAGGGTATCCACCAAGTGTCTTTGCCGGCCTTCCAAAGATACTCGAAAGAGCAGGAAACTCAGACAGAGGTAGCATAACAGCGATTTACACCGTGCTCGTCGAAGCGGACGACTTCAACGAACCCATTTCCGACACTGTCAGATCCATCGTGGATGGACACATAATTCTTTCAAGGAGGCTCGCCGAATCTAACCACTATCCTGCGATCGACGTTCTTGCAAGCGTGAGCAGGTTGATGAACGATATCGTCACTGAAGAACACAAAGAGGCGGCGAACCGCCTCCGATCGCTGATGTCGGCTTATGAATCCGCAAAAGACCTGATTGAAATCGGTGCTTACAAGAGCGGAACCAATCCGCTCGTTGACAAAGCCGTGGAAATGAAAGACGAGATCGATTCCTTCCTGAAACAGGGTGTATTCGAAAGATCTTCGTTCGAGGAAACCGTTCAGAAATTATTGGATCTATACCTGAGATCTCTTGACTAAGTAAGTCATGTCTCCTACCATCATGAAGAGTTCGTCGATGTTTTTCAGAAAGCCTAACCTGTTCACCCTCAAATCGTCCCTCTTCACCATCACAAAGACGTTGTCAAAGTACTCGTCTATGTAAGGTTTCAGCTCGATCAGATGTTGAAGTGCCTCGCGGTAGTTCAACCTCTCCAGAGCTTTCAAAACTTTTTCTTTGACTTCGTAGAATTTGTTCATCAGCTTTTTCTCTTCTTCTTTCTCAAAGAGAGCTCCGTCGAATCTGGTAGAATTGTGATTCTTCGTTATGTTGTGAACACGTTCGAATCCAACGAACAGATCCTGAAACTCGGGTTTTTCAGAGATCTCCTGGAGGGCTTCCGCAGAGAGAATCCCGCGAAGGGGGCTTTTCCACAGATGGTTCACCGCTCTTGCCACATCGAAGGATATTCCAAGTTCGTTGACCAGAAACTGGTAGAACCTGCCTGCAAAGAAGGTTTCCAGTTCTTCAGAAAGACGATATTCCACCAGAGAAGAAGCGAAAGCGAGGAGCTCTCCTAAGGAAATATCCCACTCGTTTTTTCTTATGATCCTGAAGATCGTGTCAACTTTGCCTTTCAGACCATACGGATCTTTAGAACTCGTGGGAACATTGCCTATGGCGAAATTTCCAACGATGGTGTCGACTCTATCCGCTATTCCAAGGATGGAACCTATCACTGTTCGTGGTTTTTCGGAATAGTGATCTTCTATGGCTGTCGCTATTTCTTCGCTTATTCCCTCCCTCATGGCATAGATCCTGCCCATAACACCCTGGAGCTCCGGGAACTCGTACACCACTTTTGAGGCAATGTCCGCTTTGCATATAGAAGCGGCTTTCAGTACTTTCTGCGTGAACGCCTCTGGAAATTCCAGATCTTCGCAGAGTTTTTGTGATATTTTCTTTATCCTCTCTACTTTATCGTACAGTGTCCCAAGTTTTTCTTGAAAAACGATTTCTTTGAGCTTTTCATTCATACTTTCCAATGAAGTTTCGAGATCCTTCTGAAAGTAGTATCGCGCGTCTTCCAGCCGAGCGTTTATGACCCTCTCATATCCCTTGACCACGTTCTCTGGTGGCTGTGGACCGTCCTGAAAAGCCACGAAGGTGTTCGTCAGGGTCTCTTTATGTGCTATAAAAGAACGTTGATGATGTTTCACAGCAGTCACTATGATCTCTTCTGGAAGTTCAAGATATTTTCGATCGAACTGTCCAACAACGATCCTGGGATACTCCGTTATTGCCACTATCTCTTCGATGAGTTCTTCGTCGCTTTCAATCTTCATGCCACTTTTTTCTTCAAATTCGTTGATCTGTTCGAGGACAAATTTTTTTCTCTCCAGGTGAGAAGAAATCACAAATCCCTTTTTGAGAGACTCATAGTACCTCTCTGGATCGGGAATTTCGATCGATCCAGCGTGATACCTTTTTCCGTAAGAAATTCTGGACGATTTAAGACCGAAGATTTCCAGGTCAAGGACTCTTCCATCAACCATCGCTACTATCCAGTGAACAGGTCTGATGTATTCGTGTTCACCGGAACCCCACCTCATGGGTTTCCTAAAATTCAAACCCAAAACGAGATCTCTGAACAGATCTGGGAGAACCTCTTCGACAGGTCTTCCTTCGACAACGCGGGACAAATAGACATACCCTTCCCTGTGAACCACGTTCTCTAAGGAAGCGTTGTTGCTTCTCAAAAACCCCTCGAGTGCTTTAGTCGGTTTACCGTTTTCATCGTATGCAACGTTCAGTGGGGGACCTTTCTTCTCTTCTGTAAAATCCTCCTGTCTCTCCGGGAGATTCTTGAGAATCACACCAAAACGTCTGCTCCCAACGAAGACTTCAACAGACCCGGAGGAGATTCTGTACGCTTTGAGAAGTTCAATCGATCTTTCCTCGAGCTGCCTCAGAATACTTCGGAATTCGCTCGCGGGGAGTTCCTCGAGTCCCACCTCAAGCAGAGCTGTTCTCATTAACCTGCACCTCCAGAAAAACCCTCGCAACCTTTCTCGCCATCGCCTGGATACGCTTCACATAGGTTTGTCGCTGAGACACACTTATCGCTCCGCGTGCATCGAGAAGGTTGAACGTGTGAGAACATTTCAACACATAATCGTAAGCGGGAAGGTAGAGATTTTTTTCCACAAGTCTGTAAAACTCCTTCTCGTATTCATCGAAATGCCTGAAAAGGAGTCCTACGTTGGCTTCTTCGAAGTTGAAAACCGAAAATTCTCTTTCGTTTTCAAGGAACACATCACCGTATTTCACGTTTTCATTCCACTGTACCTCGTAGACGTTATCGACTCCCTGAAGATACATGGCGATCCTTTCCAGTCCGTAGGTTATCTCGAGCGGAATGTCTTTCAGGGAAATTCCACCAATTTGCTGGAAATACGTGAACTGGGTTATCTCCATGCCGTCTAACCACACTTCCCAGCCAATGCCCCACGCTCCAAGGGTGGGAGACTCCCAGTTGTCTTCCACGAATCTGATATCGTGTTCCTTCAGGTTTATCCCGAGGTACTCCAGGGACTCAAGATACAGTTCCTGAGAGTTTTCAGGGGAGGGTTTTATGATCACCTGGTACTGGAAGTACCTCTGCAACCTGTTGGGATTCTCTCCATATCTACCATCGGTTGGTCTCCTGCTCGGCTGAACGTAAGCCACTCTCCATGGACCCTTTCTCAGACTCCCAAAGAACGTAGCGGGATGAAACGTCCCGGCACCGACTTCCATATCGTAAGGTTGTTCCAAAAGACAACCTCTGGATGCCCAGAACTCGTTCAGCCTCATTATCACATCCTGAAGATACATCTTTCACTCCCCTTCCTTCACAGCGATCGCTTCTATTTCTATTTCTACATTTCTCGGGAGCTGAGAAACAGCCACAAACGATCTGGCAGGCCTGTGATCTCCAAAGTATTTAGAATACACCTCGTTGACCTTCTGGAAGTATTCCATACTGGTTGTGAACACCGTCACCTTTACAACGTCTTTCAGGGAAAAACCACCCGCCTCAAGTATTGCTTTCAGATTCTCCAGAACTCTCTCCGTCTTTTCCTCTATTGTGCCCTGAACAAGCTCACCAGTTTCTGGATCTATAGGAATCTGACCCGAAACGAACATCGTGTTTCCAACGACGACCGCTTGAGAGTACGGACCTATGGCCTTTGGAGCCTTATCGGTTTCGACAAAGTACTTCATACTATCCCCTCCACCTGAACACGGGTTTCTTCGAAGCGAGAACCTCGTCGACCCTTCGAATCGGTGTGTTGTGGGGAGCGTTCTTCAAAACATCGGGATTCTCATAGGCTTCTTTTACCACCCTTTCGAGAATTTCGGCGTACTTATCCAGTGTTTCTTTGTTTTCAGTCTCAGTTGGTTCTATCATGAGTGCTTCCGGAACGATGAGTGGAAAGTAAACCGTTGGAGGATGCACACCAAAGTCCAGTATTCGCTTCGCAATATCCAGTGTTCTTACACCGGTTTCCCTGAACACTTTCTCCGCGCTCGCCACGAATTCATGCATACAGAACCCATTGTATGGAATCTCAAGGAACTTCTCTATTTTTTTCTTCAAGTAGTTCGCGTTCAAAACGGCCATTTCACTCACCTTTTCAAGGCCATCTCTTCCCATTGTGAGAATGTACGTGTACGCTTTTACGAGAACCGGGAAATTCCCAAAGAAACTCCTCACACGCCCTATGGTCTTTTCCGGAACGAAGAGCTCGTAAAGTTCTCCGTTCTTCCTCACCTGGGGGAAAGGCAGAAAATCCACCAGATGCTTTTTCACACCAACCGGCCCAGATCCAGGTCCTCCCATTCCGTGAGGTGTAGAGAACGTCTTGTGCAGGTTCAGATGAACGATGTCAAATCCCATATCTCCTGGTTTCACTTTACCCATGATCGCATTGAGGTTCGCACCATCGTAATAGAGAAGAGCACCGCACTCATGCGTCATTTCCGCTATTTTCAGAATGTCCTTTTCGAAGAGTCCAAGTGTGTTTGGATTTGTGAGCATCACCGCGGCCACTTCTTCATCCAGTAGTTTTTTCAGATCTTCCACATCCACCATACCGTTTTTGCTCTTTATCTCCACTACCTCAAAACCAACCATCGAGGCGGATGCTGGGTTGGTACCGTGGGCAGAATCCGGTACGAGAACTTTCTTTCTCCCAGTATCCCCTTTGCTTTTAAAGTACTCTCTCACTATCAGCATTCCCGTGAGCTCTCCGTGAGCTCCGGCAGCGGGTTGAAGTGTCATATCATCCATTCCTGTTATCTCGCACAACATTTCTTTCAGTTCATACATGAGCCGAAGACTGCCCTGAACAGTTTCAGCAGGTTGGTACGGGTGTATCTCTCTGAATCCTTCGAGATTCGCAACTTTTTCGTTCAATTTGGGATTGTACTTCATAGTGCAGGAACCGAGGGGATAGATTCCACGATCCACAGAGTAGTTCTTTCTGGCGAGATCGGTGTAGTGCCTCACCACATCAGGCTCGCTCACTTCGGGAAGTTCTGGAGGGGTCTTCCTGAGAAATCGATTCGGAAGAGAATATTCTGGAATATCGCTCTCGGGAAGCCGATACGCCTTTCTACCCTTTTTAGACCTTTCAAATATCGTCATTTCATCGCCTCCAGGAGTTTTTCTATATCCTCTTTCGAGGTCACTTCTGTAGCGCACGCAAGTGCTGTGTCTCCAAGTTCTGGATAAAATCCTTTCAGAGGTAATGGCCCGAGGATTCTTTTCTCCATCATTCTCTTCCATCGCTCAGGATAATCCTCCGGCACGTTGAAAACGAACTCGCTGAAAAATTCTCCCGAAAAGCACAGTTTGAATCCCATATCTTCCAATCTTTCCTGGAGGTAATGAGCGGCGCTGTAAGAACGCCTGGCTACCTCTTTTAGACCATCAGGGCCCATCACACTCATGTAAACCGCCGCAATCAGAGCAGCGTGGGCATGGTTGGAACATATGTTCGAAGTAGCTCTGGCGCGCCTTATGTGCTGTTCTCTGGTCTGAAGGATCATGGTGTAGGTTACACTGCCGTCCTGATCTACGGTCTGTCCGATCAATCTTCCTGGCATTTGCCTCACGTATTTTTCTCTTGTGGCAAAGATCCCAAGAGAGTATCCTCCGAACCACATGGGAAGTCCCAACGACTGGCCTTCACCAACCACGATGTCTGCTCCGTAGCTTCCTGGAGGTTCTAGAAGAGCGAGCGAAACTGGTTCTACAACCACTATCAGCAGAGCGTTACCCGATCGGCTTCTGACATAATCGAGATCTTCTATGATTCCAAAGAAATTGGGATATTGAATGGCTATCGCCGCTGTTTCCTCATCGACCTCTTCTAACAAGACCCTTCCCGTTTCGTCGTATCCGGCTTCTACTACAGTGAAACCTCTTTTTTCAAGATAAGTTCTCAAAACTGCCCTGTACTCAGGATGAACGGACCTTGCCACAACAACCTTCTCTTTTCCAGTGAGTCTAAAACTCATCAGAGCCGCTTCCGCCAGTGCGGTGGCTCCATCGTACATGGATGCGTTCGCCACTTCCATTCCCGTCAGCTCACATATCATGGTTTGGTATTCGAACAGAGCCTGAAGAGTCCCTTGGGATACCTCCGCCTGATACGGTGTATAAGCGGTGAGAAAATCAGGCTTCATCGCAAGATCGTAAACAACCGTGGGAACGTACCTTTTATAAACACCAGCACCAAGAAAGACAGCGTAGTCTTCGAGAGAGGTATTCATCTCAGAGATCTCTTTCAAACGCTTGAAAACACTGAATTCATCTTTGGACTTCGGCAGATTCAGAGACGACCTGGCAGAAACAGGAATCGAAGAGAACAGTTCTTCTACGGAAGAAACTCCTATGAACTCCAGCATAGCACGGATGTCTTCATCCGTGTGGGGAATGTAAGGATAGTTCATCGGGACACCTCCGGATTTCTATGAGAAACTACTCCTGAGCACAGAATTCCTGATAAGCCTGTTCATCAAGAAGATCCTCGAGTTCACTCTCATCGGACATTTCCATTTTGAAAAGCCAGCCTTCTCCTTCTGGATCTTTGTTCAAGAGTTCGGGTTCGGCATTGAGTTTTTCGTTCACCTCCACAATCTTTCCACTGAGAGGAGCGTACACATCCGCCGCGGCTTTCACGGATTCTATACTCGCCACAACTTCCCCTTTTTTCACCTCTCTACCGACTTCAGGAAGATCCACGTAGACCACATCGCCGAGCTGTTCCTGAGCGTGATTCGTGATTCCAACCGTTGCCACTTTGTCCTCAACTGCCACCCATTCGTGAGTTTTCGTGTACTTTTTCATCTTCAAACCTCCCTTCTCACACTGCCTCTGTAAAATGGTTTTTTTACTACCAGAACATCTACAAACTTTCTTCCAGGAAACACCACTTCCAGTTGGTCTCCAACCTTCACCGATTTTGAAACGAGAGCCAGCGCTATCGATTTTTCAAGAGTTGGAGAGAAGTTGCCACTTGTGATCTCTCCCACTTTCTCTCCATTCTTTAAAACCTCATAGCCTTTTCTTGCTATTCTTTTTCCAGAAAGCTCAAGTGCCACGAGTTTTCTCTCGACTCTTTCCTTTGCTTTCAACAAAGCTTCCTTCCCCACGAAGTCTTTGTCCAGTTTTACAACCCAGGAAAGTCCCACTTCGAAAGGATTCGTGTTCTCATCCATGTCCTGACCATACAACAAGTAAGTCGCCTCGAGTCGACAAACATCCCTCGCTCCGAGTCCTGCGGGCCTGCCGCCAACTTTTCTGAGCAGATTCATCAGTGCGTCCCAAACTTTCGGTGCATCTTCCGCTTCAACCATCAGTTCGAAGCCGTCTTCGCCCGTGTATCCTGTTCTCGAAACAAGAGCCTCTACACCGGCTACAATGCTCTTTTTGAAAGAATAATAGGTAATCTCCTCAAGACTGTCTTCAACAAGCTCCTGAAGGGTCTCCTGTGCCTTGGGACCCTGAAACGCTATGAGTGCGGTAGTATCTGAGATGTTCAGTAATTCAACGTCGAAATTCTCTGAATAGGATTTTATCCAGTTGAAGTCCTTTTCAATGTTTGCCGCGTTCACCACCATGAGAGCTTCATCAGGACTCATTTTGTACACAACAAGATCATCGATGATTCCACCGTTTTCATTGCACATGACAGAGTAAAGCGCTTTGCCCTCTGGAAGTGAAGAAAAATCGTTCGTTATGATGAAATCAATAAAAGAAACTGTCTCGGGTCCCTTAACGAGAAATTCCCCCATGTGTGACACATCGAACATTCCAACTGATTCTCTAACTGCTTTCACTTCTTCAAATATGGACGTGTAATAAAGGGGCATCTCCCAGCCCGCGAAATCCACCATCTTCGCTCCGAGTTCAACGTGCTTTTCAAATAGAGGCGTTCTTTTCATTCTCGTATCTCCTCCAGAATTCTCTTTGCTTCTTCCAAAAATTCCTCTGGAACCTTTATCACCATGAGGGCTGAGGAGCCAAAAATCGCCCGCGGTGTAACATTATCACACGTTTCAACTACGTGAGGTATTCCATTTTCTTTCAATATATCCTCGACCATTTTTATCTCCAGTTCATTTCCCTCAATTAAAGTTTCCCACTTCAAAATTTTAATCCTCCTTACACCAAGATTCAGAGTTTGTTAATATCACAGAGAAGTGGTAAATTGACATAGGGAACCCATGTACATTTTATCACTTTTGACGTATATGCTAAACTCTCATTGAAGAGAACAAACAGTTCACGGGGAGGCTGATTGCCTTGAAGAAGATAGCAGTGCTTACAAGCGGCGGAGACGCACCTGGAATGAATGCAGCCGTGAGGGCCGTGGTCAGGTACGGTGTCAGGCAGGGGCTGGAAGTGATCGGAGTGAGAAGAGGTTATTCTGGTCTAATCGACGGTGACTTTGTAAAACTCGAGTACAAAGATGTGGCAGGAATCACAGAAAAGGGTGGAACTATTCTGAGAACTTCCAGATGTGAGGAGTTCAAGACAGAAGAGGGTAGAGAACTCGCTGCAAAACAGATAAAAAAACATGGTATAGAAGGGCTTGTTGTCATAGGTGGTGAAGGGAGTCTCACCGGCGCTCATCTTCTTTACGAAGAGCACAAAATACCCGTTGTCGGTATCCCAGCGACCATAGACAACGACATCGGATTGACCGACATGTGCATAGGTGTGGACACGTGTTTGAACACGGTGATGGACGCCGTGCAAAAACTCAAGGACACCGCTAGCTCGCATGAGAGAGCCTTCATTGTGGAAGTCATGGGGAGACACTCCGGCTACATCGCCCTCATGGCGGGACTGGTCACCGGTGCGGAAGCCATCATAGTACCAGAAATTCCTGTGGATTATTCACAGCTCGCCGACAGGATCCTCGAAGAAAGAAGAAGAGGGAAAATCAACAGCATAATCATAGTCGCCGAAGGAGCAGCAAGTGCCTACACCGTCGCAAGGCACCTTGAATACAGGATAGGATACGAAACGAGGATCACCATCCTCGGCCATGTACAGAGAGGCGGTTCTCCAACGGCTTTCGACAGAAGACTGGCGCTGAGTATGGGAGTTGAAGCGGTCGATGCCCTTTTGGATGGAGAGGTGGATGTGATGATAGCTCTTCAGGGTAACAAACTCGTGAGAGTCCCCATAATGGAAGCCCTCTCCACTAAGAAAACGATCGACAAAAAACTCTACGAAATAGCCTATATGCTTTCATGAACGGGGTGAAATCGTGCGAAGCACAAAGATCGTGTGTACGGTTGGACCGAGGACAGACAGCTACGAAATGATAGAAAAGATGATAGATCTTGGAGTGAACGTTTTTAGAATAAACACCTCACACGGCGACTGGAACGAACAGGAACAGAAAATACTCAAAATCAAAGAGCTGAGAGAGAAAAAGAAAAAACCCGTAGCCATTCTGATCGATCTTGCAGGTCCGAAGATCAGAACTGGATATCTCGAAAAAGAGTTTGTAGAATTGAAAGAGGGCCAGATCTTCACTCTCACTACAGAGGAGATCTTGGGAAACGAACACAGGGTCTCAGTGAATCTCAACTCTCTTCCAAAGGATGTGAAGAAAGGAGACACTATTCTACTGAGCGATGGAGAGATAGTACTTGAGGTAATAGAGACAACCGAAACAGATGTGAAAGCAGTGGTAAAGGTGGGGGGAAGAATCACACACAGAAGAGGTGTGAACGTACCAACAGCCGATCTCTCAGTGGAATCCTTAACAGACAGAGACAGGGAATTCATAAAACTCGGCACACTACACGATGTTGAATTCTTCGCTCTCTCCTTTGTGAGAAAGCCGGAGGATGTGCTCAAAGCGAAAGAAGAGATCAGAAAACACGGAAAGGAAACACCTGTGATCTCCAAAATAGAAACGAAAAAGGCCCTGGAACGCCTCGAAGAGATAATAAAAGTGAGCGATGGGATCATGGTCGCACGCGGTGACCTGGGAGTAGAGATACCAATAGAGGAAGTGCCCATCGTTCAAAAGGAAATCATCAAACTCTCCAAGTACTACTCCAGACCGGTTATAGTCGCAACTCAAATACTCGAATCGATGATAGAAAATCCGTTCCCCACGAGGGCAGAGGTCACCGACATAGCCAACGCCATCTTCGATGGAGCGGACGCCCTGCTCCTCACAGCGGAAACAGCGGTCGGAAAACATCCTCTGGAAGCCATAAAAGTGTTGAGCAAAGTAGCGGAAGAGGCCGAGAAAAAGCTGGAATTTTTCAGAACGATAGAATACGACACCAGCGACATATCTGAGGCTATATCACACGCCTGCTGGCAGCTCTCTGATTCTTTGAACGCAAAGTTGATCATTACACCAACCATATCCGGTAGTACCGCCATTCGTGTCTCAAAGTACAACGTTTCCCAACCCATTGTGGCCCTGACACCTGAAGAGAAGACTTACTACAGACTTTCTCTCGTGAGGAAAGTGATACCCGTTCTCGCCGAAAAATGCTCTCAGGAGTTGGAATTCATCGAGAAAGGACTGAAGAAAGTAGAAGAGATGGGTTTTGCAAAAAAAGGAGATCTGGTGGTTCTCACTTCCGGTGTTCCAGGAAAGGTGGGAACGACGAACACCATACGGGTGTTGAGGGTGGATTGAGGGGGGATCGCTATGAAGATCACCTGGTTTGGGCATGCGTGCTTCGCCTTAGAGATGGAAGGGAAAACGATCGTTACAGATCCTTTCGATGAGAGTGTGGGATATCCCATACCAAACATAACCGCCGACGTTGTAACGGAAAGTCACCAGCACTTCGATCACAACGCCCACCACCTTGTGAAGGGCAACTTTCGTGTGATAGACAGTCCCGGTACTTACACCGTGAACGGCATAAGAATAAAAGGAGTGGAGACCTTTCACGATCCCTCTCATGGAAGAGAAAGAGGCAAAAACATCGTCTTCGTTTTCGAAGGAGAAGGCATAAAGGTATGTCACCTGGGAGACCTTGGACACGTGCTCACTCCTACTCAGGTAAAAGAGATAGGCGAGGTCGATGTCCTGTTGGTACCCGTTGGTGGAACTTACACCGTTGGACCAAGAGAAGCGAAAGAAGTAGCGGATTTGCTGAACGCGAAAATCATCATTCCAATGCACTACAAGACGAAGTACCTGAAATTCAATCTCCTGCTCGTTGATGATTTTTTGAAACTCTTCGATTCGTACGAACGTGTAGGGAACATCCTCGAGCTCTTTGAAAAGCCGAAAGAAAGAAAAGTTGTCGTCATGGAGGTGCAGTGATGATAAAGGTGTTGATAGACGAAGAGACTCTCAAGGAGAGGATCAGGGAACTGGCACGGGAAATAGAAGAGTACTATCTGGGCAAAACAGACACCATACACGCTGTATGCATCTTGAAGGGATCCATACACTTCTTCAGCGACCTCATGTTGAACATAAGGAAACTGAACGTCAAGTATTCTTTCATTCATGTCTCGAGTTATCAAGGTACCTCTTCAACAGGAAGGATCAGAGTGAAATCCTGGATAGATGAATCCATACACGATGAATACGTACTTCTTGTGGAAGACATCGTTGACACCGGACTCACCTTGCAGCACATAGTTCGATACCTGAAAAAATACAACCCAAGAGATTTCAGGATAGTGAGTCTCATAGAAAAAACCGTTCACGATCACGGAGTGCCCCTCGATTTTGTGGGATTCAAAGTGGACGACAAATTCCTGGTCGGTTACGGACTCGACATCGATGAAAAATATCGAAACCTTCCTTACATAGGCTATGTGGAATAATGGATTCGTGCTTGTCTTCGCCCTCATCATTTTGATGATGGTATCTTTTGTTGTTCTCCAGATACTTTACATCCTTTCTTTTCTTGTGGGGTGAAGCGTTGCCGATACTGTTAGAAGAATTCCTCAACGAAGTCGAAAAACTGCTTAAGAATCAGGTTAATATACAGAGAATTCACCAGCTCCTGAAGGAGCTGGATGATCCTTTGTTGGAAAACAAAGAACTTGAGGAGAAACTTCAGGCTTTTCTCGATTACGTGAAAGAAATTCCCAACCTTCCGGAAGCAAGAAAACGGTACAGAATTCAGAAATCCCTGGAAATGATAGAAAAATTGAGAAGCTGGTTTCTCATAGACTATCTGGAGTGTTCTGGAGAAGAAGTTGATCTCTCAACGGATATCCAGTACGCAAAAGGAGTAGGTCCCAACAGAAAGAAGAAACTAAAAAAACTCGGAATAGAAACTCTGAGAGACCTCCTCGAATTTTTTCCGAGGGATTACGAAGACAGAAGAAAGATATTCAAACTGAACGATCTCCTTCCCGGTGAAAAGGTGACAACTCAGGGAAAGATCGTGAGTGTCGAGACAAAAAAATTCCAGAACATGAACATTTTGACTGCCGTTCTGTCTGACGGTTTGGTGCACGTCCTCTTGAAATGGTTCAACCAGGACTACCTCCAGAACTACATGAAACAGCTCACTGGAAAAGAAGTTTTCGTGACTGGCACCGTGAAATCGAACCCGTACACTGGTCAGTATGAGATTCACAACGCCGAGGTAACACCGAAAGAGGGGGAATACATAAGAAGGATACTTCCCATATACCGTCTGACCTCTGGAATCTCACAAAAGCAAATGAGAAAGATCTTTGAGGAAAACATCTCATTACTTTGCTGTTCGTTGAAAGAAACCCTTCCAGAAAGGATCCTTGAGAAAAGAAAACTGCTTGGTGTGAAAGACGCGTACTACGGTATGCACTTTCCCAAAACCTTCTATCATCTCCAAAAGGCTCGGGAGAGACTGGCCTACGAGGAACTTTTCGTGCTTCAACTTGCCTTCCAGAAGATCAGAAAAGAGCGGGAAAAGCACGGAGGAATTCCAAAGAAAATAGAGGGGAAACTAACAGAGAAGTTCATAAAATCCCTTCCATTCAAGCTGACAAATGCTCAAAAAAGAGCTCACCAGGAAATAAGAAACGATATGATCTCTGAAAAACCAATGAACAGACTCCTTCAAGGAGACGTGGGTTCTGGAAAAACCGTCGTAGCACAGCTCGCCATACTCGATAACTACGAAGCAGGCTTTCAGACGGCCTTCATGGTGCCAACTTCGATCCTCGCGATCCAGCACTACAGGAGAACTATTGAGAGTTTTTCTAAATTCAACATCCATGTGGCACTCCTCATAGGAGCAACCACGCCCTCAGAGAAGGAGAAGATAAAGTCTGGCCTCAGGAACGGTCAGATAGACGTGGTGATAGGAACACACGCACTGATCCAAGAAGACGTTCATTTCAAGAACCTGGGACTGGTCATAATCGACGAACAGCACCGTTTCGGTGTGAAACAGAGGGAAGCTCTCATGAACAAGGGAAAGATGGTGGACACACTGGTGATGAGTGCCACTCCCATTCCCAGAAGCATGGCCCTAGCCTTCTATGGAGATCTCGATGTGACAGTGATAGATGAGATGCCCCCAGGAAGAAAGGAAGTACAGACCATGCTCGTTCCGATGGATAGAGTGAACGAAGTCTACGAATTCGTAAGGCAGGAAGTGATGAAGGGAGGACAGGCCTTCATCGTTTATCCGCTCATCGAAGAATCGGACAAGCTGAACGTGAAGTCCGCTGTGGAGATGTACGAATACCTCTCGAAAGAAGTCTTTCCGGAGTTCAAACTGGGTCTCATGCACGGACGGCTCTCTCAGGAGGAAAAGGATAGAGTCATGTTAGAATTCGCCGAAGGAAGATACGACATCCTCGTTTCCACAACGGTTATAGAAGTAGGGATAGACGTTCCAAGAGCGAACGTGATGGTGATAGAAAACCCGGAAAGGTTCGGCCTCGCTCAGCTCCACCAGCTTCGAGGAAGGGTGGGAAGAGGAGGTCAGGAGGCCTACTGCTTCCTCGTTGTTGGAGACGTTGGAGAAGAGGCAATGGAGAGGTTGAGATTCTTCACACTCAACACGGATGGGTTCAAAATAGCCGAGTACGACCTGAAAACAAGAGGCCCTGGAGAGTTCTTCGGTGTGAGGCAACACGGTTTGAGTGGTTTCAAAGTAGCTGATCTATACAGAGATTTGAAACTCCTGGAGTGGGCAAGAGAAGACGTTCAGGAAGTCGACGTGGAAGAGATAAAACTCCCGGAAGAGATAAAACTCATCGAAGTAGGCTGAGAAGCCTTTCAATCACCATCTTTTCCAGCCTGAACAGCTTATCATCAGTGAAATCTCCGGCTTTCTCTTTCAACTTCACTTCGTCGAGTATTTTCGAAGGCCTTCCCGATAGGAGAAAGATCCTTTCTGACAGAAAAACCGCTTCTTTCACGTTGTGTGTCACAAAAACGATGGAAAATCTCCTCTTTTGCCACAAATCGATCAGCATGTTCATCACTCTCATCTTCGTCTTCAAATCCAGTGCGTCGAAAGGTTCATCGAGAAGGAGGAGTTCAGGATCCACAAGGAGCGCCCTCACAAAATTCACCCTTTGTTTCATTCCCTCGCTGAGTTGCCATGGGTAGTGATTTTCAAAACCTTTCAGTTCCACTTTCTCAAGAAGGGATGCTATTCTGTCTGGATCTTTTCTGATCAACATCAAATTCTCCGTTACCGTTTTCCATGGAATCAGCCTGGGTTCCTGAAACACGTATCCGATCTTATCCGTGAAAACCTCCACCTTCCCCTGAAAATCTTCGAGACCAGATACAATTCTCAAAAAGGTTGTTTTTCCACAGCCAGACGGCCCAAGAAGAGCCACCCTCTCACCCTTACCAACAGAGAAACTCCAGTCTTCTATCACTTTCACATTGTTGAAATCTTTCCTCAATCCTTCTACCTTCAGGATAACCTCCACTTCTTCCACACTCTCCTCGCGAGAATCTTCACAGATCTTTCAAAAGATATCCCCAGAACCACAGTAAAAATGGTGAGTGCGTACACCCGGGGGACATCCACGTACTGCCGTGCCCAGGATATCAGAACTCCCAGTCCTCTGTCACCACAAAGGTACTCTCCCATGACAACCGCTTTCCACACGTTTCCAGAGGACACCTCCAGAATCGAGAGAACGAACGGCCAGATCGAACCAAGATACACCTCCTTCAAAATCGTCCTCCGTGGCATCCTGTATACCTTCATCACTTCTAACAGCTTTCTGTCTACACTTCTGACCCCAGAAATCGTTGTGAAGATAGCAACCGGAATGAGGGAAAGGGAGGAGATGACGACAGGCCCTTGCCAGCCTATTCCCCACAGAAAGATCACGACGACAAGCCAGGAAACAACGGGTACCGCCTGCACCACCGTGATCAAAGGACGCAGAAATTCATAAACCCTGTCGCTGATACCCATGACAAAACCAACGGGAAGTCCCACAGCGATAACGATGAAAGTAGAAACGAGACCCTTAAGAAGGGTGCTCAAAAGGGCCTCGAAGGTTTCACGATTCAACATTTTAATGAAAACTTCGAAGGTTTCTACAGGACCAGGCAATATTAGAGAAGATGGAAAAAGAAAATGCAGGAGGTACCACGCTATCAAAACAAGAAGTATCCCAAAAACCACTCTCATTTCCAATAGAATCCTTCGTCCGGTACTTTTTCAAGACCTTCGGGATAGAGTTCGTTCAGCTTTTTCAGAAAGGTCGCAACTTCTTCCCTGCACTCTTCAACGCGTACGTATTCGAATTCTATCCTCTCAAGTGACGATTTCAGAATCCCTGCAGGGATACCTAACTTTTCAGAAGAAAGCTGAACGGTTTCATCGAGATTTTCTTTCATCCATTTGATGGAGTCTACGAGAGTTTTCTCGACTTTTTCAACAGCTTCTACGTCCACGCCTTCTCTCACGAACAGACCGGCAATTGGTATTCTACCGGGTACTCCCAGTTCCTTTCCCCACTCTTTCTGAAAATCGAGCACTACCCTTCCTCTGTCAAGACACATGGAAACAAATGGTTCAGGAAGAGCAGCGTACTTCACTTTTCCTGATTTGAAGAGTGCGACTATTTCCTGGGGAGGTGCGTAGAGTATCTTCACATCCCTGTCGGGAGTGAGTCCTGCTTTCGATAGAAAATATCTCAGCAGAACATCCACCGTCTGTCCTCTTCCGTGAGGTGTATAAACTTCCTGCCCTCGTAGACTCCTCCATCCATCGAAGGTAGCATCGTCGGATGCAACAAGATAGAACACCTTCCACTCGTGTACACCCACGAGTTTTATCCTTATTCCCTTCCCGTAGAGATTCGCACCAACGGTCACGGGAAGAACAGCAAAATCAACCTCTTTTGAAACTATCCTCGCAACCGCTTCCTCCGGATTTTTCCAGATTTCGATCTTCACATCCGCCGGTATCTTCCCGTCCATGATAGGAACAACGGGTATCAGTGCGGGTCCGAAAGGATTCAAAAGTGTTTCCCCGAAAAGAATGGATATCGTCAGGAGCAAAACCACAACCGTTACTTTCTTCATCTAATCACCTCCTAAAAAAGAAAGGGAGGATTTCCCCTCCCTGTTTATTTTACCGCAAGTCTTTTCTTCCTCGACCTGTCTTCGTAATAGGTGTGAAGCAGTTCATGAGCTTTGTGACTGAGCGGATGTTCGAGGTACTCTTCGTACAGCTTCTTTATGGCAGGGTTTTCGTGGGATTTCCTCAAAACCATTCTTTCGTCGATGGTGTAGATGGCTTCTGCCCTCTTTCTGAGGATCTCCGGATCTCTGCTGTAAGGTTGGCCTCCGCCTCCGATACATCCACCGGGACACGCCATCACTTCAACAAAGTGATACTTTACCTCTCTTCTCAGAATCTTCTCCACCAGATTTCTTGCATTGGCCGTACCGTGAACCACAGCGATCCTTATCTTCTTGCCGTCCAGATCTATTTCGGCTTCCCTGACACCTTTGAGTCCTCTCACTTCTTCAAAGACTATCTTCGGTAGTGTCTTTCCCGTCTTGAGTTCGTACGCGGTTCTCAGGGCAGCCTCCATCACTCCACCTGTAACACCGAAGAGCACCGCCGCTCCCGTGGAGATTCCAAGCGGTGCGTCGTATTCTTCTTCGGGAAGGTTCGCAAACGGTATCTTCTTCATCCTTATGAGCTTTCCAAGTTCCCTCGTGGTGAGAACAACATCCACCGCAGGAACACCGTTCACCATGAGCTGCTTTCTCAATGCCTCGTCCTTCTTCGCTGTACAGGGCATGATGGATACGTGGAAAATGTCCTCCGGTTTCACTCCGAGTTTTTCTGCGAAGTAGGTTTTCACCAGAGCAGAAAGCATACCTTGGGGTGACTTGGCAGAGGAAAGCCTCGTTCTGAGCTCGGGATAGGCCTTCTCCACAAGGTTCACCCAGCCCGGGCAGCAGGAAGTGAACATGGGGAGATCTTCAAGATCTCCTTTTTCAAGTCTTTCGAGAAATTCACTTCCTTCTTCCATTATGGTGAGGTCTGCCCCAAAGTTCGTGTCAAAAACGTAATCGAATCCGAGCCTTCTGAGAGCGGCTACGAGCTGGCCAGTGGAGATGGTGCCGGGAGCGTATCCAAATTCCTCACCAATCGCCACCCTCACCGAGGGTGCGGTTTGAACAACGAGGATCTTTTCCTTCTTTTCCAGTTCCTCCAGGACAACCTTCACCGACGAATTTTCGACTATAGCACCCGTTGGACAGAACGCGGCACACTGACCACAGCCTATACAATCTGTTTCGTATACGGGCATGTCGAAAGGTGTACCGGGATAAGTTCTATAACCCCTTTCTACCATAGAATAGATGTTTACTCCCTGAATTTCAGAGCAAACCCTCACACAGCGCTGACACTTGACACACTTGGAAAGATCTCTGACTATGGCAGGGCTGCTTCTGTCGATCAGTCCTTCTTTAGTACCGTATCCGAAAATGGGTTCCACGTCGTACTTATAGATCAGATCCTGGAACTCACACCTTCCGTTCGCTTCACATGTCATACAGTCGTTGGGGTGTTCGGAGAGAAGCAATGCAAGGTTGAACTTCCTGGCCGTTTTCACCCTGTCAGAGGAGGTCTTTATCACCATGCCATCTCTCACTTTTGTCACACACGCAGGCTGGAGGTTTCTCGCCCCTTCCACCTCAACGACACAGACTCTACACGCACCTATTGATTCCCCGAGCCTTGGATGATGACACAGAGCTGGAATCTCTATTCCTGCCTTCTCACAGGCTTCGATGACCGTCAGGTTATCAGGTACTGTAAGCGTTCTACCATTTATAACAACCGTCACGTCCGCCAAGGCAAAGCACCTCCTCACAGGATTGGTTTCACTATTTTGTGATAAATTTCTCAAATTATTTTTAAAAAGACCCCCTCATTGGGATATATTACCACAACTACTCGGAAGTTTTTCTATGCTTCAAGGAACTGATACTTTCTGAAATGGCCCGCGCTCTTTTCTCTCCTATTCCCTCGACCTTCTTCAAGTCCTCAACAGAGGCTTTACTGATCTGATCGAGCGTTTTGAACATTCTAACCACGTTGTATCCAATGCTGAGCGGAATTCTCGCGACGGTTTTGAGGAGCCTGTAACCTCTCGCGGAAACGAGCACATCATCCAACTGTGCAACTTGCTGTACATCGTATCCCAGGGCCCTCGAAATTGAAATGGGAGAGGGATCTCTTTTCTTAACAAAGTCCTGCATGATGTCTTGCGCCGCCTCTTCATCCACCTCTTCAGAAGAGTAATCCATTACGAGAAGAACTAGAAGATCGTCCACGTCTTCCGTCAACTCCCTGAGCTGCATTCTTGCGAGTCTTCCTTCCTCGCCGAGCTCTACTATGTAGGGTCTCATCTCCTCTACTATCCTCAAAAGCTCGAACCCCTTTGCCAGTGTTCTCACCACGTCAGCGAGAGTGACCCTGTTTTCCAGTTCCAGAACTTCAAGTTCCGAAAGAAGTTTGTTGAAGTTATCTTTGTATTTTTCCAAAGTGCTGATCGCTTGTGTCACTTTCGATATGAGAAAATCTACCTGATTCACAACGTATTTGTAATTTTTATAATAGAGCGATATGATATTTCTCCTCCTCGAAACTGCTATCACGACTTTCCCCGTTTGTTTCGCCAACCTTTCCGCTGTTCTGTGTCTTGTACCGGTTTCTCCGGTCGGTATCGTGGGGTCCGGTACGAGATGAACATTCGCGTAGTATATCTTTGTAATATCCTCAGAGAGAACTATCGCACCATCCATTTTTGAAAGCTCGTACAGTTTCTCCGCAGAGAAATCGGTGTCCAGCCAGAATCCTCCTTGAATGATATCCTCGTATTTTTTTGGATCATCAACAAGAAAAATAAGCGCACCAAAATTAGCATTGATTATGTCATCCAGCGCTTTCCTCAACTCTGTCCCTGGTGATATGAGCTTTATTTTTTCAATCAATTCCTGGGGAACCAAGGATTTCACCCCCAATTATAAAGACGGCCTCCTTGAGGTCGCGCACTACAAAAACTCCTTTTTTCTCTTCTTCGATCGGAGGAACTATTATCCTCCCCGAATTCTTCAAAGAGTTCAATCTTCTATTAATATTGTAAACCTTTCTCACCCTTCCATCCAAACCAATTTCACCAACGGCCGCCGTATCGTGTAGAGAAACTTCCAGATAGGAAGACACAATGGAAAGAGCTATCGCGAGATCCGCCGCAGGATCCGTTATCCTGAGTCCCCCCACAACGTTGACATAAACATCGTGCGTTTCTATGGGAAGCCTCAGATATTTGCTGATCACGGCAATCAGAAGTATCACCCTGTTCACATCTACACCTTTACACACCCTCTTGGGAGAAAACGTTCTGTTTTTGGAGACGAGTGCCTGTATCTGTACAACAAAGGGTTTTGTGCCTTCAAAGACACACGTGAGGACGTTTCCTGGAAGGTCTGTATCTCCTTCCGTAAAGGAAGGATTCTCCACCTGGACGAAACCGTTTTCTTTGAGCTCAAAGACCGCCACTTCGTCGGAAGGTCCGAATCTGTTCTTTGTGATCTTCAAGAGTCTCAATCCTGTACGCCTGTCTCCCTCAAAATATGCTACAGTGTCCACCATGTGTTCCACCAGTTTCGGTCCTGCTATTTCCCCCTCTTTTGTCACATGTCCCACTAAGAGAACCGGCACACCTCTTTTCTTTGCAAAGTCAATTGTTTTCATCGTCACGTTTTTCACCTGAGAGATACTTCCGGGGCTGCTTCCAAGGTCTGAGGAAAAAACCGTTTGAATGGAGTCAACCACCATGAAACTCACTCTTTCATTTCTCAGAGAGGATATTATTTCATCGATGTCGTTCTCTAAGGTCAAAAGGATGTTTTTTTTCCTTTTCATCAGGAGCCTGTCCGCTCTCAATTTCAACTGCTGGGGGGATTCTTCACCAGAAACGTAAACAACCAGTCCCCTTTCAGCGAACTTTTCGGCGATCTGAAGCGCTATCGTACTTTTTCCTATCCCGGGTTCACCAGAGAGCAGGATCACCTGTCCGGGGACAATTCCTCCCCTGAAAGCCCTGTCCAGTTCTGAAAAACCTGTGGATAACCTTTCAAGGGAAATTTCTCCAGCGTCTTCTAAATTTAAAAACAGGGAGGGGTTTCCCTCCCTGTTTTTCCTCTTTTGAATCACTTCTTCTGCCGTATCGTATTCACCGCACTGAGGGCATTTTCCGAACCATTTTGGAGAAACGTAGCCACAGTTGGAACAGATGAACTTCTTCACTGAACCACCTTCTCTTTCTTTTCACCCTTTCTGGTGAATCGGAGAGCATCTTTGCGTGCACTACAGACAATCGTATCTCCTTCGTTGAACTTGCCTCTTAAAATTTCCTCGGAGAGAGGATCTTCCACGTATCTCTGTATAGCTCTCTTCAGAGGTCTTGCTCCGTAAACCGGATCGAATCCCTTTTCAACCAAGAACTCCTTTGCACTCTTTGTCAGTACAAGCTTCATGTTCTTCTCCGAGAGTCTCTTCCTTAGATCTCTCAAGAGTATATCGATGATCTGCTCGATGTGTTCTTTATTCAATGGATGGAAGATAATTGTTTCATCGATCCTGTTCAGGAACTCGGGTCTGAACGTTCTTTTCACCTCTTCCAGAACGAGATCCTTTATTTTCTCGAATTCTTTCTCCTCGTTGTTGTCACCCACAAACCCGAGTGTTCTCTTGGATTTGTTGATGTAAGAACTTCCGATGTTGCTGGTCATTATGATGATCGTATTCCTGAAATCGACTTCACGTCCCTGAGAATCCGTGAGTCTTCCGTCGTCCATTATCTGGAGCAGTATGTTGAATACATCTGGATGCGCCTTCTCTATTTCGTCGAACAGGATCACCGAGAACGGCCTTCTTCTCACTTTCTCCGTGAGAGTTCCTCCCTCTTCGTAACCAACGTATCCCGGAGGAGCACCTATGAGTCTTGAAACGGAGAACCTCTCCATGTATTCACTCATATCGAACCTGATGAGAGCCCTTTCATCCCCAAACAGATACTCTGCGAGTGCTTTTGCGAGTTCTGTCTTTCCAACACCCGTTGGACCGAGGAACAAGAACACACCTATCGGTCTTCTTGGATCTTTCAGACCGCTTCTTGCTCTTCTTATGGCCCTGGCTACGGCTTTTATAGCTTCGTCCTGAGCAACAATTCTCTGGTGGAGAGCCTCCTCGAGATTGAGGAGCTTTTCGACTTCCGTTTCCTCGATCTTTTTGAGAGGTACACCCGTCCAGGAAGACACCACCTCAGCCACATCATCCACGTCTACCCTCACTACGGCCGTTTCCGCGTGTCTTCTCCATTCCGCGTACCTCTTTCTATATTCCGCTTCCAGCTCCATTTCCTCTTCTTTCAGTTGGGCCGCTTTTTCATAATCCTGATTCAGAACAGCGAGCTCCTTATCACTCCTTATCCTCTCTAGTTCTAATTTCATACTCTTCAGTTCTGGAGGAAGCACGAAAACCTTCAACCTCGCTCTGGCACCTGCTTCGTCTATCACATCGATCGCCTTATCCGGTAAATAGTGGTCGGTTATGTATCTCTTGGAAAGATAAACGGCCGCCTCCAGAGCCTTGTCGGTATAAATCACCTTATGATGCGACTCGTATTTTCTCTTCAAACCTTTCAGTATTTCGAGTGTTTCTTCTTCGGTTGGTTCTTTCACATATATCTTCTGAAACCTTCTCTCCAGAGCAGCATCTTTTTCAATGTACTTTCTATACTCATCTGGTGTGGTAGCACCTATACAACTTATCTCTCCACGTGCGAGAGCGGGTTTCAAAATGTTCGCGGCATCGATCGCTCCCTCAGCCGATCCAGCACCCACTATGGTGTGTATCTCGTCTATGAAGAGGATGATGTTCTTATCCTTGGTTACAATCTGGAGAAGTTTTTTCATCCTCTTTTCGAATTCACCTCTGTACTTGGTTCCTGCAACCAGCGCTGCCACGTCAAGAGAGAAGATCACCTTGTTTTTCAAGATTTCAGGCACATCTCCAGTGACTATTCTCTGAGCCAGACCTTCAACTATCGCCGTTTTTCCAACCCCGGGATCTCCTATGAGAACAGGATTGTTTTTCTTCCTTCTGACAAGAACCTGCATCACTCTTTCTATCTCTTCTTCCCTTCCAATAACTGGGTCGAGTTCTTTCTTGGCTGCAAGTTCCGTGAGGTTCACACCGAAGCCTTCAAGTTGTTTCACACTTCTGTAAGTGTAATCCTCTTCTTCTTCATATTCCAGACTTTTGTTCGAAGAGTAGGAGTAGATATCAATGATCTCTCTTCTCAGAGTGGCGATGTCTACTCCGAGTTTTCTCAAGATATGGATAGCTATCCCTTCTCCCTCTCTCAGGATACCAAGGAGAAGATGTTCCGGGTTTATCTTGTCACTTCCAAGGATCTTCGCCTCTTCGTATGCGAGTTCGGTCACTCTCTTGGCTCTTGGAGTCATCTGTGGAGAGGGGACGAAACCCCTCATCCCCATACCAACCATGGAGATGATCTCCGATCTCACCTTAGAGTACGAAGCGCCCATTTCCTCCAGGAGTTCGACGACGGGTCCTCTATCTACTTTCAAGATTGCAAGCAGAAGATGCTCTGTTCCGACGTACGAATGCCCGAGTTCTTTTGCCTCCTCCTGGGCTGTTACGAATATCTGGGCTGTCTTTTCCGAGAACTTATCAAACATAGTATCACCTCCGGGTCTTCCAATTTCATTATATCACCCTTATGGACATAACACCTTTCAAAAATGTTCAAAATTTGCCTGGAAGGAAAGCAAAAGGTAACAATTAGATTCACCGAATTTAATTTCTCGTACGGATTTACAGCCGGTGAAATATCCGTGATACAATTTAATCGAACCGAATTTAAACGACACTTTCCTTGAAAGGAGGGAAAAAATGAAGTGTACAAAGTGTGGAAAACCCGCTTCGGTTAAATTGAGACACTACAACATAAAGCTCTGCAAAGAGCATTTCAACGAATTCATAGAACAGAGGGTGGAGAAAGCCGTAAAAAAGTTCAAAATGTTTGACAGAAATTCGAAAATATTGATAGCCGTCTCCGGAGGAAAGGACAGCGTTTCCCTGTGGCACATGCTGAAAAAACTCGGCCACGAGGTGGACGCACTGTTCATCAGAGCTGGAAAAAGCGGAATGGTCCAAAAAGCCCAGGAAATCGTTGAAAAAAACGCAGAGCTTCTCAACACCAAACTTCACATAGTCGATGCGACGGAATACTTCGAAGGCCTTTCCACTCAGGAAATCTCCATCATGTTGAGGAGACCTGTTTGTTCTATTTGTGGAGTCGTGAGAAGGTATCTGATGAACAAATTCGCCTACGAAAACGGCTACGACGTGGTGGTCACGGGGCACAACCTGAACGATGAAGCGTCTGTTTTGCTGGGGAATATCCTTCACTGGCAGGAAGGATATATGGAGAGGCAGTGGCCGCTCCTTCCGAAAACCCATGAAAAACTCGTTCCAAAAGCCAAACCACTCGTTTTGAACTACGAAGAAGATATAAAACTGTACGCAACCCTGAACGAGATACCACACCTCGAAATGGCCTGTCCATTCTCCGTGGGAGCGACTTCACTCGTATACAAGAAGATCCTGCGGGAGCTCGAAGAAGAACAACCAGGAATCACACTGAATTTCTATCTTGGGTTTTTGAAAAGAAAGAAAGAGCCGAAACTCGAAGTGGAAGGACTCAGAGAATGTAAAGAGTGTGGTTATCCAACGACGGCAGAAGTGTGTTCCTTCTGCAGACTCAGAAAGCAAGTAGAGAAAAGGAAAAACAAAGCCCCCGCATGAGCGGGGGATCATTTTTTGTACTTTGTGATCTCCCTGAGAAACGCGTGTCTTTTCTTTTTGTCCTCCTCACCTTCCACACCCTTGGGTGAGTACCCGTCAACCACTCCGAGTACCGCTCTTCCCTGGGGAGTGATAGCCACGATCACCTGTAAAGGATTCGCCGTTGCCGTGTATATCCTGCATACCTCTTGAACACTTTTGATCTGATTCAGAATGTTGATGGGGTAACCACCTCTTATGTAGATCACAAAGGTGTGACCGGCACCTATTTTCTTTGCCGTCTCGATCGCCTGATTCACCAGCTCCTCGTCGTTTCCTTCGTACCTGATGAGACATGGTCCACTCGCTTCGTTGAAAGCTATACCGAACCTGAGATTCGGATTAGTTGTCACTATCACCTCGTACAGATCCTCAACCGTCTTGATAAAATGAGAATGTCCCAGAATAATATTGGCATTTTCAGGAATGGACACATCCACAACTTCAAGCTGCACACTCACGTTTTCACCTCCCAGGAATATTCTAACATCAGGAGGTGAGGAAATGGTCGCGGTATTGGACATGGGGAGCAACTCCTTCATTCTTCTTGTCGTTTCGGAGAAGGGAGAGACCATTCTCGAAGAGGTCCACGAAGTCGGAATAGCCTCTGGAAGCCTCGAGAAGGCGAAAGAAGTGTTCAAAGAATGCGCGGAAAAAGCTGAAAAAATGGGGGCTAAACTTCACGTATTTGGAACGGCATTTTTCAGAAAGCATCCCGACATCTTCCAGGAGATAACAGGGGGTAGGGGAGAAATTTTACCGGAAGAAAAAGAAGCATACTACTCTTATATTTCTGTGGCGAAAGATTTCGGGAAAAGGGATATCATGGTGGCTGATCTCGGTGGAGGTAGCCTCGAACTCGCCTGGAAAGACGGATACGTCAGTTTAGAACTTGGAACACATGTACTGAATCGCACTTTTTCCTTGACGCTTCCATACATCGAATCGGTGGACGGAATAGTTGAATACGTGATGAAGCGACTTCCTGAGGTAAAAAAGGACGAGCTTTTTGGAGTTGGAGGAAGTTTTGTCGCACTCGCCGCGTTGATGAAAGGAAATTGGAACCTGGAAATTCTTCACGGAAGCGTTTTAAAATTAGAAGAGGTTGAAAAACTCGTGGCCAAGATCAAAAGGATGAGCTTTGAAGACGTGAAGAATCTGAAAGTACTTCCTGAAGGAAGGGAGAAAACAATACTCGCGGGAGGAATCGTGACCATTGCTCTTTTGAGAAAATATTCGCCGAAGATGACGGTGAGCACCAAAGGTTATAGATACGGAATAGTGTGGGAGATCCTTGAAAAAAGATGGCGTGCCCGGGGGGATTCGAACCCCCAACCTCCAGATCCGCAGTCTGGCGCTCTATCCAACTGAGCTACGGGCACATATATAAAAAACTGGCGGAGAGGGTGGGATTCGAACCCACGGTGGGGAAACCCCCACACTTGCTTAGCAGGCAAGCGCCTTAGGCCGCTCGGCCACCTCTCCACCTGCCATTTATTATAGCAACATATTCAGGAATATTCAAGGGGAGGAAAAATCGTGTTTGTTTTAAAGAATGTGAAATACAAGGACATATTAAACATTGAAGAACTCCACATACCGGCTCGAAAAATTACCGTTATTACAGGAAAGAGCGGCACAGGAAAAACAACTCTTCTAAAGATGCTGAACAAACTTATTTCACCGGATAGTGGAGAGATTTTCTTCAAAGGTACACCATTGAAAGAGATCGATTCGGTTGAACTCAGACGGAAAGTGGTGATGCTTCCTCAGTTTCCTGTTGTGTTTCCCGGAAACGTGAAGGAAAATCTTATCTTAGGCTTGAAATTTTCTAGAAAAAAGATACCACACGATGAAGAGTTGAGAAACATCTTAAAGTTCGTTATGCTCGAAAAAGACCTGAACGATGATCCAGAAAAATTCTCCGGAGGCGAAAAACAGCGACTCGCTCTGGCAAGGGTTCTTCTCATGGATCCTGAGGTGCTGCTCCTCGATGAACCCACTTCCTCTCTGGATGAGAAAACCGGTATTGAAATCATCAAAAAGGTGTCCGATTTTGCAAAAAATCAGGGGAAGACGCTTGTCGTGGTGACTCATAACCCGGAATTGAAAAAATTCGCTGATGTGTTGATCGAACTCAAAAACGGGAGGGTTTTGTGATGGGACCAGTTGATATCAGCCTGATACAGCTTTTGAGTGCCTATGTTTTTGTTGTTGCTTTGATGTTCATACTGAGAATAAGAAGGATACCGCGAGAAAAAGAAGTTCTGGTGGCATCCATCAGAATGACCTTTCAACTGGTGTTGGCAGGGTTTGTCCTGAGTTACATCCTCGATCATCCTTCACCACTTTACACGATCCTGGCAGTTCTCGTTATGGAGATCTTCGCCATCTACAATGTTTACAAAAGAGCAAGGCTTTCTCTTCCAGCGAGGGTAAAAAAACGTTTGGAATTCTTCATAGCGATCTCTGTGAGTACGGGAACGCTTCTCAGCCTTGTTTACTTTCTGTACGTGGTGGTCAAAATCTCTCCCTGGTTCGATCCAAGGTACGTGATTCCCCTTGCGGGTATGATCATCGGAAACTCCATGACCGGTGTTTCACTCGGAGTGAAAGCCCTTTCCGAGTCAATAACGGTTCAAAAAAATATCGTGGAAATGGCTTTGATGTTGGGTGCAAGACCAAAAGATGCCGTGAGAATGTTCAGTGACAAGGCGTTCGATTCGGCGATACTACCAACACTCAACTCCATGATTGGTATGGGCATCGTGTTTCTCCCCGGCATGATGACGGGACAGATCCTCTCTGGAACATCTCCGATCACTGCGATAAAGTATCAGATCGCAATAATGCTTGGAATACTTGGTGGAGTCACGATCAGTGTGAGTGTGTTTCTCTATCTGGGATACAAAGCTTTCTTCAACAGAGAAGATCAGCTGATCGTTTAATGTCACCAAAACTCATGCATTGTACACCCCACTTGACGTTCCCAGAGAGTTATGATAATATTTTTAGTGCTTGGAGGGTCTTTGAAGGGCGGGTGTAGCTCAACTGGTAGAGCATCGGCCTTCCAAGCCGAGGGTTGCGGGTTCGAGTCCCGTCGCCCGCTCCAACGTTTCTGGTGCGCCCGTAGCTCAACAGGATAGAGCATCGGATTTCTAATCCGAGGGCTGCAGGTTCGAGTCCTGCCGGGCGCGCCATTTTTTCGTGGTGACCATAGCTCAGTTGGTAGAGCGCCTGACTGTGGATCAGGTGGTCGCGGGTTCGAGTCCCGCTGGTCACCCCAGAGACGCGCCCGTAGCTCAACTGGATAGAGCGTCGGACTTCGGATCCGATGGTTGCGGGTTCGAGTCCTGCCGGGCGCGCCACTCGAAAACCAATAAACCAATGTCGCTGAAAAGCATAGAAGAACACTCACCGTAGAGGAGGTAGGAACACATGGAAGTACTCAAAGTTGCTTCTAATTCCAATCCAAACAAAGTCGCAGGAGCTCTCGCAGGAGTTATCAGAGAAAAGGGGAAGGCCGAACTTCAGGCAATTGGCGCGGGTGCTGTTAACCAGGCCGTGAAAGCTATAGCCATCGCAAGAGGTTATCTTGCTCCAAGTGGGATCAACCTTGTTTGCGTTCCCGCCTTTGCAGAAGTTCAGATCAACGGAGAAACCAGAACGGCAATCAAGTTCATTGTCTTCCCAAAAGATTGAATTCTGACGAGAAAAACGAACGAAATCCCCGCAAGTGCGGGGATTTTTGTTTTGTTAGTCAGTATTTTCACGGGGTCCCGGAGATTCTTTGCCCCTCAGAACAAAAACAGGTGTGTCGAGAATCTCCCTCACAACTCCGTTCACCCCGTACACTTCCCAGAACAGATCAGGTGTCAAAATCGCTCTTTCACCGTCGCTTACGATCTTTCCATCTTTCATGAAAATGAACCTATCAGCAAATCGCAGAGCCAGGTTTATCTCATGCATCACGACTAGTGCAATCTTTCCTGATTTCACGAAATCTTGAACTATCTCCATGATCTCGATCTGATTCTTTGGATCGAGGTTGTTCGTCGGCTCATCCAGTAAAAGGATCTCCGGCTCCTGAACGAGTGCCCTGGCAATACTCACTTTTTGAAGCTCACCACCGCTCAAATTCTTCGCTCTCTGAAACACCAGATGTTGGAGATTCAATCGTTCAACCACTCTGTTTACAACTTCGATATCCCTCTTTGAAGGGCTGACGCTTACGTATGGCTTTCTTCCGAGAAGGATCAGATTGTAAACGTTCAACATACCGGGATCGAATCGCTGTGGAACGTACCCTATTATCCTAGCCAGATCTCTTCTGGTGTAGTGCTCGAGAGGTTTACCAAAAATCTCTACACCCTGGCACTTCAAGATACCCGCTACGCACTTCAACAACGTGCTCTTTCCCGCACCGTTTGGCCCCAGGATAGCGATGAGCTCTCCCTTCCGCGCGCTAAAAGTGACATTATCCAGAACTTTTTTGCTTCTGTAACTGAACGAGAGGTTCATTATTCGAAGCATCTCTGTCACCTTTCCTTACTTTGAAGGAGCAGATAGATGAAAAGAGGTGCCCCGAGAAAAGAAGTCACAATCCCCACAGGAAGAACTGTAGGAGAGAGAAGAACACGTGCCACAGTATCGGCCGATAACAGCAAAACACTACCACACAGCGCTGAGAGGGGAATCAAAAATCTGTAATCTTCCCCAAAGAGGATTCTCATCATGTGGGGTGCCAGCAGTCCTATGAAACCGATTATACCGACGAACGCCACACTGATAGCTGTCAGCAAAGTAGAAAGCACTACCAGAATCAATCTCACTTTTTCCACTTCAATCCCCGTCGACTTTGCGATTTCATCTCCCACAACCATCGCGTTGATATCCCACGCCTTCCAGAGGAAGTAAGCGAAAACCGTCAAAAAGACCACCAGAAGTATGATGTTTTCTCTCCAGGTTGTCCTTCCAAGATCTCCAAAGCTCCAATAAACCATCGTGGCGAGTTCCAGATCATCGGCAAAGTACTGGATCAACGCGGTGGCAGCCGTGAAAAGAGAACCCATGGCAACGCCCATCAGCACCATCGCTTCCGGAGTGATTTCTTTTAGTTTTCCCATCAAAAAAATGACGAGAGAAGAACTCATCGCCCCGAGAAAAGCGAAGAGAGCAATAGTGTAGGGATTGTTCAGTGTGACACTACCAGTACTCTCAGAATACCCCGCTCCCAGTGCGATGGCTAAGGAAGCGCCGAACATAGCACCATGAGATGTACCCGTTGTAAAGGGACTGGCAAGAGGATTCTTCAAAACTCCCTGCATAACAGCTCCGGAGACTGCCAAGGAAGCACCAACGAGGATACCAGCGACCACCCTTGGAAATCTGACGCTCCAGATCACAAGTTGTGCTTTCCTGTCACCCTTCCCCAGAAATGCGCCGATAATATCTTTGAACGACAGAGAATAGCCGCCATGTGATAGAGAATAGATCCCTACAAGCACCAGCAAAAACGATAAAAGTAGAATCGTGAAAATTCTTCTCGCAACGTAATTTCTGTAAATCACCATGTTCCACGGAGGATCTTTCCTGAAGAAAGATCTATCTTTCCAAATCCTCCAAATTGCTCAGCCATCTCCTCGTAAACCCTTTTTCCGAGAAGGAATTCATAAATTTCATCCGCCTTTTCCTCCGGATCGATATCGGCAAAACGTTCGGGATAGAGGACTTTTCCGATGAAGTACGCATTGGCCAGAGCCGTTCCGATGTTGGTGGTGTAGTAATTGTAAGGGAGAATGCCGTAAACTTTCCCTCTTTTAACAGCGTTTAAACTCTCATAGAACTCTCTGTGTTTCGAATAATCGTCCAGTACGAGGCTCAAACCGTTTTCATCGATGAAAATGTACTCTGGATCCCAAACGAGTAGCTTCTCAGGATCTATGAATTTGTGTCCTTCTCCCAACCCGTGCACAACGTTCCTCGCGTGTAGGACCACGAAAGGAGGATACTTCGCCTCCGTGCTATCGATTCCATGAACTCCCTTGTATCCGATTCCACCAACGTAGACAGTAGGACTTTCGACAGCCTCAGATCGAGTCGAGAGATCCTCCTGCGCTTTCTTTATGAAATCAACCACTTCATGGGCTCTTTCTTCTCTTCCAAGAATCTTTCCCGCCAGTTCGAGCGATCTGAAGAGATCCTCGTCTTCAAATGTCCCGAGATCTCCGTAACTGAGTACGACAACGGGAATCCCCGTTTTCTCCTGTATGTCCTGCGCCGTCTTTCTGTCAACGTACGTTATAAAGACAACGTCGGGTTGCAGAGTTATCAAAGACTCCAGATTTGGAAGCTTTCCTGGTCCTCCAGGGCCAACACTCGGAAGTTCCTTGAGCTCCGGATACGCAACTATGTAAGGCCTCCCGTAAGGTCTGAGTTTCTCAAAGTCTTCCACACCGACAACCATATCGGTGGCTTTCAAATACGCAATCAACCTGAGCGCCCCGGGACCCACCGCCACGATTCGATTCACGTTCGAAGGAACTTCTACTTCTCTTCCAAGAAGATCCTTTATCACAATTCCTTCCGAAAACAACACGATCGAGAGAATCAGAAAAACAGAGATGAAAACCTTGAATTTCATTTCTCTACACCTCCTCGAACCATCCAATTCTGGCGTTCTCTACGCAGTCTATTTTCGAAGAATACGGTTTGATATCGACGACGGGGGTTCCATCAACAGCGTCCAGTCCCTCCACAACCAGCTCCCTACCTCTCACTTCTAAAAGTTTCACAACAGAAAAACCGATGGGATTCGGTCTGTGGGGAGAGCGCGTCGCGAAGACACCATGCTCACGTTTGTCAAACGGTGGAATGGCGATCAATCTGTCTCTGTTCGCTCTGTCAAGCCAGTAAAGAACGATCAGATGTGTACACGTTTCGATGTCCTTCAGCCCTTCTTCGTATTCAGGAAAGAGTTCAATCGTAAATCTTTCCTGAGAAAATCTCCCTTGGAAAGGGCATTCGGAAGGACTTTTGAAAGGAGATCTAATCACACCAATCTGTTTCAACAGAAACATCCTCAATTCCCCCTTTAAATTAAAAAAATAACCCCCTGCACACGCAGGGGCTCTTTGGTGGAGCCGATGGGATTTGAACCCACGACCTCTACCGTGCGAAGGTAGCGCTCTCCCAGCTGAGCTACGGCCCCACATCCGTGATTTATTATACTCGATCTCTTCCCTTTATTCAAGTCTTCGCTCGGAGATTTTTATAGAAATAAAACTTTGGTTGGGGAATCATCGTACTCTGTAAATATTATGCATAAAAACATATTTGAATTCGTTATGATAAAGAATCAACAATTAAAATGAGTTTTATAATAATCAAAAAAACGATAGTTTATAATATTTGTTGACATACCCCGGTTTTATATGTTAGATTAAATCAGGGGATAGATAGTATGGACCCTTTATTATAATTTCGCTTTTTGGTATGGTCGTTATGTATTTTTTCTTTCCTGAAACGACAAACGTGGTGGTCGTTTCCGTTCTGAATTTTGTAGCGCTTTTTCTCTCGTTTTTCACACACTACACCAGCTCAAGAAAAGACGAGGATTTGAACGTCCTCACTTTTTCGTGTTTGCTTTCCTCTCTGTTTTCTCTCTTTTTTCTTCGAGTTTTCCTCATGAATCCAGAAAACGCGTGGATGTTTTTGAGTAGCTCCAAGCTGATCCTCGCTGAAGGTTTCTTTCTCTTCCTGATCGGGAAGAAAAAGAATTATTTCAAATGGCTCGTTGTTCTCATATTCGCAATCCTTTTTGCTGTATCGGTCTTGAGATTCAATTTGGCTTTCTACTTCGAGAGCGCCTCGCTCGTTCTCTTTTTGCTTTTCCTCTTCATCAGGAAACCACAGACAACACTCCTTTCAGTGAGTTTGTTTCTTTATTCCATTTCCTCGATCTTCTTTTACTTTTTCAGAAGTGCATACCCCTATCATGTAACATCGGGCAGCATCTTTTTGATGTGGCATTTCGTGAAAAAGTACGTGGAGACACCCAAAAAAGAAGCGGAAAAGCTCTCAAAGGAACTCGGAATCCCTCCCGAACGAATCTCTTCTGTCGTCACGAACCTTTACAATTTTCTCATCGAAGTCCTGCGAATCATACCGGAAATTTTGCGTGAGGAAGATCAAAACAGAGTGAGAGAGATCTTCAACAAATATTTTTCGCAAGAATTGTCCTCATGCTTTCCAGAGTTAAGAGACACTTTTTCGAACTTTGTCGAGGAGTACGTATCTTTCCTGGAAGAAAAACAAAAATTCCAGGACATGTACGTTGTACTCACCAAAAACCTCGCACACAATTTGAAAAACCCGGTGAATGCCATTTACGTGAGTGCTCAGCTCTTGAAACGACAGTTCCCGGAGACCTCGCCCGTGGTTAGAAACATAGAAAAACTCTGCCACGAGATGACAGAAGAGATAGAAAGGATTCTCAAAGCGTCGATAGGAAGAAACGAAGTTCTGAGAAAAGATGACCTGGAAAAAGCCCTGGAGCCGCTTCTGGAAATGGCTCGGCTCAAGAACCTCGAAACAGATATCGAAATGGAATTCGACGAACTCGAAATCGACAGAGATGCTTTCCTCGCACTGGTCACGAACCTGTTTTCGAACGCGGTGAAGTACACTTCCTCCGGAAGAGTGGCTCTCAAAATAGAAAAGAAAAATGATAAAATCAACTTGCGTGTTTCCGACACAGGACCGGGGCTGAAAGAACAGAACGGATTTGGACTATTCACAGTGAAGAAACTGGTGAACTATCTGAAGGGTTCGATGGAGGTCATAAAAAAGGATGGTACCACATTCATAATAACCCTTCCCCTCAGGAGGGATAAAAATGACAGTACTGATCGTAGAGGATGATGACATCACACGGGAAGCCATGGGACAGTATCTGAAACTCTCAGGCATCGACGTGATCGAAGCAGAAAACGGAGAGAAAGCCGTCGAACTTTCGAAAGACGTCGATGTCGCACTGGTGGATGTGATGCTTCCAGGGATGAGTGGAATAGAAGTGGTGAACAAGATAAAAGCGAAGAATCCATCCTGTGTGGTCTTCGTCGTAACTGCGTATGACGACACCGGAATAATAAAAAAATGTGTGGAGGTGGGAACCGACGATTTTATTAAAAAACCTGTCAATCTCGAACTTTTGAGACTGAAAATAACCCACGCCCTCAGAAACAGAGTCTTTCATCTGTACAGAAACAGCTATCTGAAATCGTTGAAGAAAAAACTTTTCCTTTTGGAAAAAACTGCGGAGGAGTTCTTCACAGAATACGAAGACTTTCTCTTCGAAGTTCTGGAAATACTGAACATGCTTTCCGAATACAGGGACATGGAGACACACAAACACACAGAGAGGGTTGGATGGCTCTCAGGAAGGATCGCTGAAGAGATGGGAATGAGCGAGGTTTTCGTCACAGAGATTCAGTTCGCTGCTCCCCTCCACGATATTGGAAAGATCGGAATACCCGATAGAATTCTGTTGAAGCCCGGTATTCTCACACCGGAAGAGTTCGAAATCATGAAACAGCACACCACCATCGGATTCAGAATCCTCAGCCGGAGCAACTCCCCTATCCTTCAACTCGGAGCGGAGATCGCTCTCACGCACCACGAAAGATGGAATGGGGCCGGGTATCCCAGGGGACTGAAGGGGAGAGAAATACCCATTTCTGGTCTCATCGTAGCGGTGGCGGACAGTTTCGACGCCATGGTTTCCAAAAGACCCTACAAAAACCCAAAACCACTTGAAGAAGCGTTCAGAGAGATAGAATCCCTCTCCGGAAAGCTCTATTCACCAGAAGTAGTCGAAGCCTTCCTGAAACTGGAAAAAGAAATAACTGATGTCTACAGGAGGGAGAAGGATGAAGATACCTCCAACAACGGCAGGCGTTCACATCAGAGCTCCTCTGGAGAAGGTGTGGAGGGTATTCGTTAACGAAAACGGCTGGGACGGCTGGTTCACCGATGGTATGAAGATGGAACTCAAAGAAGGGGGAAAGATCTTCTTCAGGTGGTTCAGAAAAACGTTCGGGGAGGAAGTGACGGACGAAGGCATCATCCATAGGTTAGAACCCCCCAATCTCATAGAGTTCTCCTGGAACACATACGAAGATGGATTCAGATCCCGCGTCAAGATGGAGTTCTTCCCTTCAAGCTACACCGGCACCTGGGTTCAAGTGGAAGACCACACAATTGTCCTCAACGAAGAGGACATGAAAATAAAGCTCGAGTGTGCAGTCGGATGGGGAGAAATGTTGACCCTCGCGAAGATATGGATAGAATACGGGATATCAACTCTCGAGAACCCTTGAAATCTCCTCCACGATCTTTTCTATCTCCTCTCTGTCTTTCCCTTCAACCGTGATTCTTATAACGGGCTCTGTACCGGACGGTCTTATCACCACACGGTAACCTCTGGAAGTGCTTTCCTCAACGATCTTTCTCAAATTCTCATTTTCAAGGGACATGCTCTCTGTTCTTTTCACATTCTTCGTGATCTGCGGATAATCTGGTATCTCTTTCGCAAAATCAGAAAGCTTTCTTCCTGATTGCTTGAGGATTCTCATCAGCTCCAAAGCGGTTATTAAACCATCTCCCGTGGTGCTTCTGTCGAAGATTATTATGTGACCGGATCTTTCTCCTCCCAGATTCGCTCCGCTTTCAAGCATCTTTTCAAGGACGTATTTATCTCCTACTTTCGTTCGAAGAAGCTTTATTCCCCTTTCTTTGAGAAAATCTTCGAGGCCTCCATTCGTCATAATGGTACCCACCACAGTATCACTGCTTAGACGCCCTTCTTCTTTCAACCAAACTGCGAGGATCCCTATGATCCTATCCCCGTTTACAACGTTTCTCTCTTCGTCTATAGCTATCACACGGTCTCCATCACCATCGAAGGTGAATCCTACCTTCCCGTTCTTCATCTCTTCAGCCAAAAACCTGGGATGAGTGGCGCCACACCCTTGATTTATGAGAAGTCCGTCATGGGAGTCGTTGAACACCTCTACTTTTGCTCCAAGGAGTTCAAAAACCTCTTTAGCCGTTGTCGTGGTGGCACCGTTTGCGAGATCCAGGGATACCATCTCGCCTGTGAGATCGAGATCCCTGAACATTTCAAGGACCGCTCCAATATACATGTCCCTTCCTTCTTTGAACGATTTTATCCTGCCGACAATTGATCGAACCGGGAAACTCTCGTTCTCTAGTTTCTTCTCTATCTCCGCTTCCATCTCGTCCGGTATCTTGTATCCACCCTTCAGCACCTTTATACCGTTGTATTCTGGAGGATTGTGAGAAGCCGAAATGACAACACCGAACGACCTGGTGATCCTCGTGAGGAGAGCCACCGCTGGTGTTGGAATGATGCCGCACAGAAGGACGTCCACCCCCATAGACGTGAGGCCAGCGGAAATAGCCGCCTCGAGCGAATCCCCCGAAACTCTCGTGTCCTTTCCCACAATGACTCTTCCTTCTCCGACAATCTCTCCCAGCGCTTTGCCCACCTTGAAGGCCAGCTCATCTGTGAGTGTTTCACCAAAGATTCCCCTTATTCCGTCGGTTCCGAAGTATTTCACCCTCATAACCTCCCCTTCTGAAGCGTGTAAAGGTGGGACATGTAGTTTCTAAGGTAAGCGTGAGAATCTCCTTCTTCGTCGTATCTGTAATGATAAACAGCATCTAGATCGAGATCTTCACAGATCAAACCTTCACCGCTCTCTATCTCGTTCATAACCTTTCCGTTTGGACCCACTATCCTCGTTCTTCCGACGAATTCCACAAAACCTTCGCCGCACATGGAGGATGCCACAAGGAAAACTCCGTTCTCAACTGCCCTGGATCTCGTGGCAACATCGTACGTGTGCCCCCGAGCCTTCCCAAAAGCAAAGGCTGAGAGAATCACTTTACTCCCTTTGAATGTTAAAATACGTGATATTTCAGGGAAGCCGATCTCATAACAGATCAACGTGCCAAAAACTACCCCTCTGTAAGAAAACACAAGAAAATACTCCCCAGGTTCAAAGACGTTTTTCTCTCCACGAAAGAGATGTGTTTTATCGTAGAAAAGCAATTCCTTTTTCTTCTTGAAAATCACAAGCGAGTTTCTGAGCTTTCCCAGAACGATCCTTGGTGTACCAACAGCTATCAGTATCTGTCCTTCCCTTGAAAGCTTCAAGAGCTTTTTCTTTGCGACTTCTGAAAAAAACAAGGCTCCCCTTTTCAGAATCGCCTCGTCCCAGGTGTACCCACTGATTGTGAGCTCCGGAAAGACAACGACTTCGGCTCCTTCCGAAACAGCCATCTCTATGAACTGTTCTATTCTCTCCAGATTTCCTTCGAAGTCACCGATCGCTGGTAACATCTGTACTGCCGCCACTCGCAATTTCGTACACCTTCCTCGCAAGCATTTCCTGCTTCATCCAGTAACCGTCGAGAATACCCTTTGAAGCGAGCCTCCCCAGAAATTTGTAATGAACCTCTGTGAGTCTTCCGGGCCCAGCATTGAAAAGTTCCGTCCCGGGAAGCGGCATGAAGGTGTGCGCATGGATCTTTGCGCCGTATCTCTCCACTATTTTAACAATAAAGCTGAAAGTTTTCTCCACATCCTCTTCCGTTTCGAACGGGAAGCCGAATATGAAATCAACGTGTGGAATAAAACCGTGAAGAGAGATCTTTTCTATCGCTTCCTCTACCTGTTCAACCGTGTGGCCACGCTTTATGATCTTCAAGATCCTGTCGCTTCCGCTCTGGGCACCTATCACTATGGAACGGTTGTTGACGTACTTTTTCACCACTTTGAGTACTTCGTCGGTCACAGACTCTGGCCTCACTTCGGAAGGAAACGTTCCGAAATATATTTCTTCGATACCAACCCTTTTGAGTCCATACAGGAGTTCTTCTATCTTCTCTACATTGGGTGTTACTCCATTCTTCGAACCATAGCCGAAGGAGTTGGGAGCTATGAAACGAGCGAGCTTCCTTCCGTGTTTCACACCGAGTTTCGCGTAGTGAACAACGACGTCCACATCACGGTGTCTCACCTGTCTTCCAGCGATGATCGGTGTCTGACAGTACGCACAAGAAAACGGGCATCCCCTCGTGATTTCGATGGGCATGTAGATTCCTTTCGAAGGTAGGAAAGGTGAGTAGTGGTTCAAGTTGACTCTCTTTGAGATACCATCGAAGATCTTTTTTCTCTCCCCCATCAAGAACCTCAAAATATTCTCCTCTCCATCCCCCGTGAAAACGTGATCGAATCCCATTCTCAAGCAACCCTCTGGATCGGCTGTCACATGTGGCCCTCCCGCGATGAGCGTATATTCCCGTTCTTTCAATGTTCTGACCTCTTCTCTGACGATATCAAGGTCAAAGCTCATGAAAGAATAGGCAACGATGGTCTCTTCTGGGGGGAACTTTTTTATTTCCTCAAACTTCACAGGTCTTGCTTCCACATCGAGGTGTCTGCTGTATATGGTTGAAAGAAGGGCCGCGAGACTGTACCAGTTATTCTTCATCTCTCTGAAGAGAATATACATCCAGCGCCACCTCTTCTATGAACTCGTGGAAGAACGGTTTTGGATCTTCTTCACTTTTCACGGCTCTGTCCAGATCGTAGAGATCTCTCAGTATTTTTCTAACCTTTTTCACATCGTAGTAGAGGAGGTGATTTATCACCTTGAATTTCCAGGTCTTAAAGGAGAAACCGAGAAAACGTGCCACACGAGGAACGGGAATTCCCAGCTCTTTGGACACCCTGGACACATCAGGCCAGGTGTAGTATCTTTTCTTTGTCACAAGAACGAGGATTTTGAAGAGATCCAGGAAGTGATTCGCAAGGACAGTGGCAATCACCACGGGCTCTGTGGTTTTCCACAACTGCGACAGAAGAGAGTGAGCGATCTTCCTTTTTCCTTCGGAAACGGCAAAGCAAAAATCATCGTATCCCGGAGTCTGATAGGTGAAAACGACCTCTTCCACGTCTTCTACCGTTATCTTTTTGTCCTCAGAATAAGCTTTCAGCTTCTCAATCTCCATTTCTATGATCAGATCATTCGTTCCGATCTTGGAAAAAAACAGCTGAAGGGCATCTTTATCGATGAGCAAACCGTTCTCCCTGAAGCGCTTTTCTATCCATTCCAACCATTTGTCCGTTTCCCACGGTTTTGGAAGCTCCAGCGCTACTCCCTTTCCACCTGTTTTTTGCGAACGGATGAAGATATGAACGTCTTCCGGTACATTTTTCAAAAGTTCAACGAGACGCTTCTGTTCCTGCGCCTTCCACTCATCAAAATTAACGATGTCTATGATCGTCTTGTTAGAAAAGATTGTCTTTGTTCTAAGTAAAGACCTTATGAAATCGATCTTGTCGGGATCCTCCGGATGGATCCTTATGTACTCCACATTACCATCCCTCAGGAGTTTCTTTATCAATTCTTCTTTCTGAGTCTCTGCAGTGCCTGTGAGAAACGTGACCGGCATACAATCACCTCTCATGGTGATTTTAACACGCTTTGAGAAACAATTTCAAAGTGTTATCATTCAGAGAGAAGGAGGTGAAAATATGAAAAAGGTGCTCACCTGGTTGGCTCTGATCACAGCTGGTATTCTCATGCTGGTTTCCGGATGTATCCCGGTGCCTATCCCCATCGACCTTGGGAACCCCGGTATCGAACCTCAGGTGTTCGAAGTACCAGCGGGAAGTTCTACTACACTAGAAGCAAGGTGGACAAGCTTCACGATCAAAGCAGAAGATGTGAAAAGCGCGCAGCAAAGTGCGGGAGTTCCTGGAACAGTACATTTCCACAACATCGAAGTGTCTGGAAAGATCACAGTTGAAGGAAGCCTCACATTTAATGGTTTCATAGATTTTTCACTTGAAGAACCAACGTCCATTCCAGAGACTGGAGATGTGAATATCGATATAGATACTTCTCAAAAAACCGAATACTCTCTTTCCATCTCCGCCAACGACTCAAGCGCCTTGAAAGCAGCACTCGACAAGATAAACAACGGCGAAGATGTCACTCTATGGGTGATTTTTGGTCAAAACGAATACGAGTCCACCACTGATGCCACCGTCACGGTCACCATCACCAACGTGAGGCTCTGGGTCACCTGGACCGCCTGGTAAAACAAAAGCCCCTCTTTTCGAGGGGCTTCATTCTTCATCGAATGAAAGTTCCATGTAGTCTGCTTTCACACCTGGAAGTTTGTTGAGTTTGTCACAGAGTTCTCTGTGCTGCTCAGGACTTCCCACAAGTTCAAGAACTATGAGACCCGCTTCTGAACAGTTGTCGAGAACACCATCATGGAGGCCGAGTCTTGTCTTGATCAGACAGCCCCAAGCCGTGAGAATCTTTTGAACTTTCTCTGCTGTTTCTCTTCTGTTTTCCACAAGGATTGCCATCACAGTTTTTATAGGAAGTTTTTCCGCCACGATATCACCCCCTTGTTACTATTATAACAAAAGGTGATCTATAAAAAAACAAATCCCCGGGCGCTACCTACTCTCGCATGGGGCTACCCCCATACTACCATCGGCCCAGGGCGGCTTAACGGCCGGGTTCGGAATGGAACCGGGTGTTTCCCGCCCCAGTATCGGCACCCGGGGATACTTCGAAGGGTCACTGGAAACTGCATAGGGGATTTCGGAGGTCAAGGCCTCGGCCGATTAGTACCAGTGGGCTCAACGCCTTGCGGCGCTTACACCCCTGGCCTATCAAGGTCCTCTTCTCGGACCGGCCTTACTCCCTTAACGGGATGGGAGGCCTAATCTTGGGGCGCGCTTCCCGCTTAGATGCTTTCAGCGGTTATCGCTTAGGGGCATAGCTACCCGGCGTATGCCGCTGGCGCGACAGCCGGTACACCAGAGGCCCCCTCCTCCCGGTCCTCTCGTACAAGGGAGGACCCCCCTCAAGCCTCCTACGCCCGCGGCAGATAGGGACCGACCTGTCTCACGACGGTCTGAACCCAGCTCACGTACCCCTTTAATGGGCGAACAGCCCAACCCTTGGGACCTGCTTCAGCCCCAGGATGGGATGAGCCGACATCGAGGTGCCGAACCCCGCCGTCGATGTGAACTCTCGGGCGGGACCAGCCTGTTATCCCCGGGGTAACTTTTATCCGTTGATCGACGGCCCTTCCACACGGGACCGCCGGGTCACTAGGGCCGGGTTTCCCCCCTGCTCGGCCTGTCGGCCTCGCAGTCAGGCCGGCTTATGCCCTTGCACTCTGCGGTGGATTTCCAACCCACCTGAGCCGACCTTTGCACACCTCCGTTACCTTTTAGGAGGTGACCGCCCCAGTCAAACTGCCCACCTGGCACTGTCCCCACCCTGCTCTTCACAGGGTCAGGTTAGAACTCCAGTGCACCGAGGGTGGTATTCCACTGGCGGCTCCACCGCCCCTGGCGAGGCGGCTTCACAGCCTCCCACCTATTCTATACACGATGCACCGGAGCCCAATACCAGGCTGCAGTAAAGCTCCACGGGGTCTTTCCGTCTAGCCGCGGGTACTGGGCATCTTCACCCAGACTGAAATTTCACCGGGCCCCCCGCCGAGACAGTGCCCCAGTCGTTACGCCATTCATGCAGGTCGGAACTTACCCGACAAGGAATTTCGCTCACCTTTATCCCATCCTTTCGGAATGGGGGTGGACTGTATCTTCATCCAGTCCCCGGATCTCTTCAAGGACTCGTCGTAGTCTCTCGTGATTACCTGTGTTTATTTCCATGGCTATTTCCAGGATCTTGATGAGACCTTCTTTCGTCAGGTGTTCTCCCCGTTCCATCATCAGGATTATCCTTCTGAATTTCTTGAAGTCGACGTTCTTCTTCGTTTTCAGAGGGTGTTTTTCGAAAAACTCCACTACTTTTTTCAAGCAAGATCTCTTCCGGATCCGAAGCTCGTATCGATCATCGTGGTTTCTTCGAACAACACCGCATCCGAAAAACTTCCTCAATGCGTACAAAACCTGTATATCTCTTTCATGTTGAACGATCCTGAATTCAGGGAGAACCTGGTAACCTGTTTTCATGGTGCGATTTCTATTAACACCCACATAGAAACAGCCTTCACCATCGACGAATCCAACAACCCAATCAGGTTTGAGATCCAAGATTTCCACCCCTTCTCACGGGGACTGGATGCCCGGCGTACAGTCTCTGAGGATCCCCCTCACGGGGTTTCCTGCGGATTACCCAATCCCTTCCATTTTTACCTGGGCTGGCCGCAGCCCCCAGGTAAGAAGGGCTCTAAGGGCTTCCCCGCATACAGCCGGGTATTGCCCCACAGGTTTCCCTGTGGGCAGGCAGCGAATGCTACCTTAGGACCGTTATAGTTACGGCCGCCGTTTACCGGGGCTTCGGGTCGGAGCTACGCTCCCACAAGAGGAGCCTCACCCCTCCCCTTAACCTTCCGGCACTGGGCAGGCGTCAGTCCCTATACTTCCTCTTTTCGAGTTAGCAGAGACCTGTGTTTTTGGTAAACAGTCGCCAGGGCCTTGTCACTGCGACCGCCTCGGGCTCCCCCAGTTTCCAGGTTGCCCCTTCCCCTGGGTTCACCCTAACGCGGCACCCCTTCTCCCGAAGTTACGGGGCCAATTTGCCGAGTTCCTTGGCGAGGGTTCACCCGCTCCCCTGAGCCTTCTAAGCCCGCCCACCTGTGTCGGTTTGCGGAACGGGCACCTACGGTCTCAAGCGGTACGCGAGGTTTTTCTCGGCAGTGTGGGGTCAGCGCCGTTGGTCCCCGAAGGGACCTCCCCATCACGGCTCAGGCTCGGGGCGCGGATTTACCTACGCCCGTCATCGCCCTAACCGCTTGGAGGGGCATGCCACTTGCCCCCGGCGCTTACCCTCCTGCGTCACCCCTCGTACCATCGACCGCAGATGGCGCCGGAATATTAACCGGCTTCCCTTCGGCTACCCCTTTCGGGTTCACCTTAGGGTCCCGGCTAACCCTGGGCGGACGACCCTTCCCCAGGTACCCTTGGGCTTACGGGGGGAGGGATTCTCACCCTCCTTTCGTATACTCATGCCCGCATTCTCACTTCCGCCTCGTCCAGCGGCCCTCACGGGTCCGCCTTCATCCTACAGCGGAAAGCTCCCCTACCGCCAGTACCCCCAACGGAGGTACTGACCCGCGGCTTCGGAGGGTGGCTTGAGCCCCGTTACATTTTCGGTGCAGAGCGCCTCGGCTGGTGAGCTGTTACGCACTCTTTAAATGATGGCTGCTTCTAAGCCAACATCCCAGCTGTCTTAGGCGCTCCACATCCTTTACCACTTAGCCACCTCTTCGGGTCCTTAGCCGGCGGTCTGGGTTGTTCCCCTCTCGTCCGCGGAGCTTATCCCCCGCGGGCTCACTCCCGGGCTTTGTGTGCAGGAATTCGGAGTTTGACGGGGTTCGGAGGAAACCCCCCTAGCCCCATCAGTGCTCTACCCCCTGCACAGACCGCCCGAGGCTGCACCTCAATGCATTTCGGGGAGAACCAGCTATCACCGGGTTCGGTTAGCTTTTCACTCCTACCCCCAGGTCATCCGAGGACTTTTCACTGTCCACCGGTTCGGGCCTCCAGTGGGTTTTAACCCACCTTCACCCTGCCCAGGGGTAGCTCACCCGGCTTCGGGTCTGCCGCCGGTGACTGAACGCCCTGTTCGGACTCGCTTTCGCTGCGGCTACGCCTTTGTCGGCTTAACCTCGCCACCGACGGCAACTCGCGGGCTCATTAATCAAAAGGCACGCCGTCACCCCCAAATGGGGGCTCCGACTTCTTGTAGGCACGCGGTTTCAGATCCTCTTTCACTCCCCTTCCGGGGTGCTTTTCACCTTTCCCTCACGGTACTGGTGCGCTATCGGACGGCGGGTAGTATTTAGCCTTGGAGGGTGGTCCCCCCAGCTTCCCACGGGATTCCACGTGTCCCGTGGTACTCGGGAACACGGCCCAGGGAGTCCCTCCTCTTTCGCCTACGGGGCTGTCACCCTCTCCGGCCCACCTTCCCAGGTGGTTCGGCTAGAGGAGGGATTTGTAACTCCCCGGCGAGTCCGTGGCCTCACCCGACCGTGTCCCGCAACCCCAGCGTGGCAACGCCCACGGGCTTTGACACCACGCTGGTTTGGGCTCCTCCCCGTTCGCTCGCCGCTACTAGGGGAATCTCGGTTGATTTCTTTTCCTCGGGGTACTGAGATGTTTCACTTCCCCCGGTGTCGCACCGCCTTTCGGCGGCGAGTGGCCTCAACGGCCACCCGGGTTTCCCCATTCGGGAATCCCGGGATCAACGCCTGCTTGCGGCTCCCCCGGGCTTATCGCAGCTTGCCACGCCCTTCATCGCCTCCCGCCGCCAAGGCATCCACCGCGTGCCCTTAGTACCTTGACCTCCTACTTTCCCCTATGCAGTTTTCAATGACCCTTCACCTTGGTGGAGACGAGGGGATTCGAACCCCTGACCTCCTGCTTGCAAAGCAGGCGCTCTCCCAGCTGAGCTACGTCCCCACCAATGGTGGGCTCGGGTGGACTCGAACCACCGACCTCACGCTTATCAGGCGTGCGCTCTGACCGACTGAGCTACGAGCCCGAGCCATTGGAATATGGATAGCAGCCCCCATTCATCTCCTAGAAAGGAGGTGATCCAGCCGCACCTTCCGGTACGGCTACCTTGTTACGACTTCGCCCCCCTCACCAGGTTCTCCCTCAACACCCCCCCTCCCTTTCGGGTTGGGGCAGGTGTCTTCGGGAGCCCCCGACTCGGGTGGCGTGACGGGCGGTGTGTACAAGGCCCGGGAACGTATTCACCGCGGCGTGGCTGATCCGCGATTACTAGCGATTCCGGCTTCACGCAGGCGGGTTGCAGCCTGCGATCCGAACTGAGGGCGGTTTTGGGGATTGGCTCCCCCTCGCGGGGTCGCAACCCATTGTACCGCCCATTGTAGCGCGTGTGTCGCCCAGGGCATAAGGGGCACGAGTACCTGACGTCATCCCCTCCTTCCTCCGGCTCGTCGCCGGCAGTCCCCCTAGAGTGCCCGGCCGAACCGCTGGCAACTAGGGGCAGGGGTTGCGCTCGTTGCGGGACTTAACCCAACACCTCACGGCACGAGCTGACGACGGCCGTGCACCACCTGTGCCGGCTCCCAGTCCCAAAGGACTGGGTCCCTACCCCTTTCGGGGAGGTACCACCGGCATGTCAAGCCCTGGTAAGGTTCTTGGCTTAGCATCCAATTAAACCACACGCTCCACCGCTTGTGCGGGCCCCCGTCAATTCCTTTGAGTTTCACCCTTGCGGGCGTACTCCCCAGGCGGCCCACTTAACGCGTTGGCTTCAGCACGGAGGGATACCCCCCCACACCTAGTGGGCATCGTTTACGGCCAGGACTACCCGGGTATCTAATCCGGTTTGCTCCCCTGGCTTTCGGGCCTCAGCGTCGGGGTCGGCCCAGGAGACCGGCTTCCCCACCGGCGTTCCTGCCGATATCTACGGATTTCACCCCTACACCGGCAGTTCCGTCTCCCTCTACCGCCCCCAAGCCCAGTAGTTTCGGATGCGGCCCCACGGTTGAGCCGTGGGATTTCACATCCGACACACCAGGCCGCCTACGCCCCCTTTACGCCCAGTAAATCCGGGTAACGCTTGCCCCCTACGTATTACCGCGGCTGCTGGCACGTAGTTAGCCGGGGCTTTCTAGCGGGGTACCGTCATCGGTAGGGCATTTCCTCCCTACCTTATTCTTCCCCCGCCACAGCGGTTTACACCCCGAAGGGCTTCGTCCCGCACGCGGCGTCGCTGGATCAGGGTTTCCCCCATTGTCCAAGATTCCCCACTGCTGCCTCCCGTAGGAGTGGGGTCCGTGTCTCAGTGCCCCTGTGGCCGACCACCCTCTCAGGCCGGCTACCCGTCGTCGGCTTGGTGGGCCATTACCCCACCAACTACCTGATGGGCCGCGGGCCCCTCCTCCGGCGGGGCAAACGCCCCTTTCCTCCACCAACTTGCGTTGATGGAGCGTATGGGGTATTAGCCAGGGTTTCCCCTGGTTATCCCCCTCCGGAGGGTAGGTTACCCACGTGTTACTCACCCGTCCGCCGCTGGGTACTCCTCCCCGAAGGGAGTTTCCCCCGCTCGACTTGCATGTGTTAGGCACGCCGCCAGCGTTCACCCTGAGCCAGGATCAAACCCTCCATATAAGATTCGATCCAGGCTCAACAAACTGGGGGGCTGCTATCCATATTTCAATGACCCGAGGACAAAAAACCTTGAAGTTTGCTTCAACTCTGAGTTCGTAACTTCTCTTTCCGGGTTCTATTCTTCTTTTCCGCTTTCTGAAGACCCTTCATCTCAACGTCGCCGAGATTAATAATAGCATCCCCTTCAACCTCTTTCAATTAAGAAAAAGATACGATAAAGTAACATCAAGGTTAATCCGATACCTCGAGTGTGGGCGGATCGATCCGAACAATCGCATCGATTCCCAGTATTCTCAACGCTTTTTCCAGTTTCGAAAGTACTCTCTCCAAGTCTTCTGTTTTCACAATGAGATGGTACCTGTAGAATCCTCTCAGCTTGAAAACCCAGTGCTCAACGGGTCCAAGAACCTCCTCGCCTTTTAGAAATTCTTTTAGAGAGCTCAGAGAATTCTTTCCAAATTCCGGATTCTTGGACTTCACAGCAACCTGAACGAGGTGGCGATATGGAGGATAACCAAGGGCTTTTCTTCTTTCGAGTTCTTCGGCATAAAAACCATCCACATCTTCTTCTAAGGCTTTTTTGATGATCGTGTCCTCCGAATTATAGGTCTGGATAATCGCCTTCCCCTGATCTCCTCTCGATGCCCTTCCCAGAGTCTGAACGATCAACTGAAACGTACGAAGTGAAGACGAATAATCAGGGTTGAAGATCAAAGAATCCACATCTGTGATACATACAAGGCCTATTTCGGGTACATTGAGACTCTTCGTGATCAACCTGGTTCCAACGAGGATATCTATCTCGCCTCTGATCAATTTGTCTATGTAACTTTCCAGCTCCATGATGTTATCGACAACCTCTCTGTCGACCCTCGCTATCCTGCGGGTCGGAAAGTACCTTCTCAGTTCCCTTTCCACTCTTTCCGTCCCCGCTGCTCTTCCGACGAGGCGCCCTCCACATCGAGGACAGGATTCAACAAATCCATATTCATGACCGCATTGATGACATTTCAACGAATGCGTATCCGAATGGTACACCAGAGACACATCACAATTCTCACATTTGAGCACGTGCCCACAGACTTCACACTGGACGCGCCCCCAGAAACCTTTTCTCCTCACATAGATAAGTACTCTCTTGCCTTCCTCGAGGGTCTCCTCTATTCTGTCGAGGGTCTTCTTCGCAAAACTTCCTATCTTCTCTTCATTTCGCATATCGACAACTTCCACAGACAGATTCCCGAACCTTCTCCTAAAATTGAACATTCTGATGCGACCCTCTTTTGCGTCTCTGTAGGTCCACAGATCCGGTGTTGCAGAAGACAGAATTATTGGAACATCGAAAACCTCAGAAATTTTCCTTGCAACCACGACGGCATCATAAGAAGGTCGAGTGTGTTGATAGAAACTCTCATCGTGTTCTTCGTCAACTATCAAGAGAGAAAGATTCTTAACTGGAACAAAAACAGCACTGCGTGTCCCCAAAAGCACATCGATTTTTCCGCTAACCGCCCTGTACCATTCCAGATTTTTCCTCGCTCTGGAAAGGTAGCTGTGATAAATCCCTATTTTCAAGTCCGGGAAGGCTCCTTTCAGGCGTGAAAGTGTGTGGGTGAGAACAGAAACTTCCGGTACGAGGAAAAGAACGGTTCCTTTCCTTGAATACACATCAATTAACTCGAACAAAGCCTCGGTTTTTCCGCTCCCCGTTGGACCGAAAAAAAGATTTTCCCTCGAAATATTTTCTTTGAAACCACTGCGGAGAATCCTTCTCTTTTTCGGAAGAACGTCGCTTCTCACTATTTCCACTATATTCTTTCTTTGAAGAGTCTCGATCACACTCCTTGAAACTTCCAGATCTTCCAGCAACTCCTCAAGATGAACCCCATCATTGAATTGAAGGTATTCCACCACCATTCTCTGCTTCACAGTTAAATGTTCTCGAACGATTTCACTTATTCCCTTTTTCAGAAACAATCGCTTTTTCACACGAGGTCTTGGCTCTTTCACATAGAAATTTTTCTCCACCCTCACCAGGCCTTTTTTCACCATTTCTTTCAGGGTTTTTTCCCCGAAAGTTTCAAGAAAATCGCGTAGAGTCATCCTGTCGAAATCCAGAAACGGACTCTCCGAAACAACCACTTCCTCTTTGTAATCGTCGATACCCTGTGGGAAAAACAGATCGAAAACCATTCCTACGGGTGAGAAAAACCTTTCAGACACCCATTCTGCTATTTTCACATGTCCTTCGCTTAGAAAACTTTTACCATCCCTTTCACTGAGCGTTGCTTCGTTTTCGTGTGAAAATGATCGTTCCAGTACGTAGCCCTTGACTTTTTCGTTTCGCCACTTCAACCACACTCTTTCACCAGTCAAAAGCTCTTCTGAAGAGAAAACATTAAGCACTTTTCCCAAACCGGAGACAGCCACCTTGTAGTACATCTCACAACTCCTCCAGTTCTTTGAACCCTTCTCCGAGGGCCTGCCTCACTTCCTTGATTATGACGAAGGCTTTTGGATCAGCCTTCTTTATGAACCTGATCAGTTCGTTCAATTCTCTCCTCCTCACTACCACCAGAAGTATCTTCTTTTCTTTGCCGGTGTAAGCTCCCTTTGCGGGAATGTAAGTAGCCCCTCTTTGAAGAACGTTCAGCACAAAGTCTTTTATATCGTCGCATTTTTCAGAGATAATGATCACCTCACTCGACTGCTCAATACCTCTCATCATGAAATCCACCATTATACCGTTCAAAATAACTCCAAGAAGTGCGTACATACCTGTTCTGGCACTGAAAACAAGTCCTGCAAGCACCGCTATCGCGACATCCACCATGAGCAGCCCCGTTCCCATAGATATCCAGAAGTACTTGTTCAGAATCCTGGCCAGAATATCCGTTCCTCCTGTGGAAGCGTTCTGGGAGAAAGTTATGGCAAGGCCGGAAGCTGTGAGTATGGTTCCAAAAAACACGGCAAGGAACAGATCGTCACCGGTGTACTTTGGAAGGGGAATAATGCGGTCGAAAAGATCCACGAAGAAGTTAAAAACAAAGGTGCAATAAATAGTCTTCGCACTGAAATCGAATCCTATCGTCAAGAAAGCTATCAAAAAGAGCAAACCGTTGAGTATGTACATCCACACACCAACGGGGATCGGCACAAAACTGTGAAGTATTATCGAAAGACCGCTCACCCCACCGGCTGCTATGTCGTTCGGTATGAGGAAAACAACGAGCCCAACGGCAGTGATCAACGTTCCAAGAGTACTCAGCACGTACTCTTTGATTTTTTCTATCAACTTCTTTCACCTCCATGAGAAAAATCAGAGGGAGGAAGAAGAGATGAAGACCTTACCGCCCAGAGGAACGTTCAGTACTTCGGCAACGAAATCACACTTTGCTGTCAGGAGGAAGAAGAGATTCTTTTTCCCCTCTTCGTAGAGACCTTCGAAGTTTCCCTGGCCTTTGGAGATCACAACATCGAACTCAAAGAACGCCTTTCTGAACTCTTCACTCGCCTTATCAAGCATGACGCCAGGTTCGTCCACTCCAGAGCTAATAACAGTGGCGATTTCCTCTAAACCTATGTACTTCGCGTCCTCGATGGTTGCGTCGTTGATAATGGGTTTGCCACGAACCGCCACAACTACCTCCAGCGATGGATTCTCCATCTTCAGGACTTCTATGAAGAACTTGTCAAACACGATTTCTCCCGCGTTGTCAGCCACATAGAACAGAGTGGAAGCGTTCATTAACACATTCCTGAATTCCTCGAAATCTTCTCTGTCGAACGGCCTTTCGTAAGCCTCGTGTAGTTTTTCAAAGATTTCCTCAACACTCCATCCCGGTATCCCGAGATCTATCAGATTCCCAGAAACGGCGAGTTTTGCAGCCGAATACACAGGGTCAGGAGAGTTCAAAATCTCTGGCCTGAACATTTCAACGAGTTTCATGGCCATATCGTTCGATCTTCTTTTCTCTTCTTTGAACGGATCTTCTTCCTTTATGTACTCCATTATGAACCTGTGAACCTCTCCGTTCACTTCGAGAGGCTTCATACCCCACTTCATTTCACTCATAATCCTGAAAACTTCCCTGAAGATCACCCATCTCTTTTCAGGAGAAGTTATGGTTTTCTTCAGAAGATTCTCCGCCTGTCTGAGGCTGCAGATCAGACATCTTTCGTCAGCTCTCAGATACCTCATCATCGATCTCCTCCAGCTTCTTGATTACTATATCGATCAGATCCTTAACCTTTCGAATTTTCGATATCTCCTCATCTTCTATTCTCAAGGCAAATTCATCTTCGAAGAACATCACAAGGTCTATCACGTCTATCGAATCGAATCCAAGCTCTTCAAATGTGTTTTCCTCATCAACCGTTTCAAGATCTTTCCCCATTTTCTCTGACGCGATTTCGACAAATTTCGCCATGAGCTTTTTCCTTTCCACGTGAAGTCCCCCCATGAAATCTTACCACAATTTTAAAGGGGGCCGAAGCCCCCGTTTATCAGAACAGGTGAACGTGTTTGAATATGGAGACCGCTATCACCGAGACCACCGACATGATCTTTATGAGAATGTCAAGAGAAGGTCCAACGGTGTCCTTGAGAGGATCTCCAACCGTGTCTCCTATAACCAGAGCTTTGTGCGGCTCGGAACCTTTTCCATACCCTTCCAGATTACCCGCTTCCAGGTACTTCTTCGCGTTGTCCCAGGCTCCTCCAGAATTGGCCGTCAGAATTGCGAGCATCGCACCACTGAGGACCGTTCCTATCAACACTCCTCCAACGAACTCCGCTCCGAGGAGAAAACCAGTCACAAGCGGTGTGAGAATCGCTATGAACGCAGGATAACCCATCTGCTTCAGAGCGTTGTCGCTGGTGATCTCAATACACCTGTTGTAGTCAGGCTTGGCCTTACCTTCCAGCAGTCCTGGGATTTCTCGAGCCTGTCTTCTGATCTCATCCACCATCTTCATAGCTGCCTTGGTAACTGCCGAAATAAGATATCCACTGAAGTAATATGTGATGGCTGCACCAAGGAGGGCGCCTGCTATGACCCTCGCATCGAGCATGTTCAGAAGAAGCACGAGTGAAGGAGGCTTCCCAATATCAGAAGGACTGATCTGGGAGAACATGTAAGACGCAAAGAGTGAAAGCGCTGCAAATATAGCGGATCCTATAGCGAATCCCTTTCCTATGGCTGCGGTGGTGTTACCGACCGCGTCGAGGTGATCCGTGATCTTTCTGACCTCGGGATCCAGTTCACACATTTCGCTTATTCCACCCGCGTTGTCCGCAATGGGACCGTAGCTGTCAACAGAGACGGATGTTGCAACAAACGAAAGCATTCCAAGCGCGGCAATCGCCACACCGTAGAGACCCGCAAAATAATCAGCAAAGAGGATACCAAGAACAAGTGTTAGAGTGGGGAGAAACACGCTCTTCATACCAAGTGAAAGTCCGTTCGAAATGACCATTCCGGTCCCTTCGATAGAAGATTTGCTCAGAAACTGGGTCGGTTTGTAGTGGTAACTCGTGTAATACTCGGCCCAGAATCCTATGATGATTCCCGAGAAGATACCTATGATCGCTGAGAACCAAGGTGAGATGGCTCCAAATCGGAATCCAACTACATCGAGTCCCTGAAGATCTTTCAGATAGAAATACGTCAGAAAGGCTGTGAGGACAACTGTGAGCAGCGCAGATGTCCAGAGGCTGATGTTGAGTTCTCTTTGAGGATTATCAGATGGCTTCTTTACGATCACGTACAGTATTCCAAGCATCGAACAGCCGAGACCGGCAAGAGCAAAGAAGATAGGATAGCTTATGAGCGCCTGTATCGTCTCCTTTGGTACCTGATGTACCAGATTCTCACCTATCTTCTGAACGTAGATCGGGAACATGTAAGAAGCGAGGATTATGGAAGAAACTATCGCTCCAACAAAGCTCTCCAAAAGGTCCGCTCCGAGCCCCGCAACGTCTCCCACGTTGTCTCCCACATTGTCTGCGATCGTTGCCGGATTCCTGGGATCGTCTTCCGGGAGGTTCAATTCGGTTTTTCCAACGAGGTCGGCTGCCATATCAGCGGCCTTCGTGTAAACTCCTCCACCGACCCTATCGAACATGGCAATGATTGAACATCCAAGGGCGTATCCAGAAACGGTCATCGCGAAAGGAACGAAGTTTATTCCAAGCCAGTTCGTGTATATATTAAGATTGTCCAGTTGTCCCATCCACTTCCCAAAGATCAGATACACCAGAACGAGTCCAAGCAGAGCGAATCCACCAACGGAAAGACCCATAACGCTTCCACCTTGATACGCCACTTTCAGAGCGGGGCCTATCTTCTTTATGGTTCTGGCAGCCTCCGCCACCCTGACGTTTGCCCTGGTGGCCATCTTCATTCCCACAATACCAGCAGATGCACTCATAACGGCTCCCAGGAGAAACGCCACACCCGTCTGCCAGGTTGTGAAGATCATGAGGAGTATCGCTATGACGATGGCAACTTTAAAAATGGCTTTTGTTTCGTGTGCAAGGAAGGAATCTGCTCCACTTCTGATGTAAGAGGAAATCTCTTTCATCCGCTCGGTCCCCTCTGGTTTTCTGACGACGGCTGCGAAGTTTGCGGCAGCAAAACCGAGTGCAACAAGCGGAATTAAAAAGAGCAGCCACATACATTACCCCTCCTCCATGAGAGATTTTATTTCTTCATATAAAAGCCTCAGAGTTGCTTGATAATCTTCCTCTCCCCTTTCCACCTTATCCATGATCTCCTCTAATCTTCGTGTGGTCTCTTCTGTGACGTATTTCTCATAACGCTCTTTCAGATAGGAATAAACCTTTACACCAAGTCTGGTTGGTCGAACTCTTTTGTATTTGTCTTCGTACACATAGCCTCTTCTGAAAAGCACCTCTACTATTTTTGCATAAGTAGAAGGTCTTCCAATACCTCTTTTCTTCATTTCTTCCACAATAGAAGCCTGAGTAAAGAGAGGAACGGTGTGTTTTTTGTAAAACTTTTTTCTTTTATCTTGTAGTTTCTGTGTTCAAATCTTGGAGAAACTGTTAACGGCACGAAGAGATTCCAGCCGTTTTTCAAAACCTCGATTATCTGTTCTATTCCTAACCGTTTGCCATTCAATTCGACCGTTGCGATCTGTTTCTTCACCTTCACAGCCGCGGATTGACTGGCAAGAAAGCGGTTGAAGATGAGTTCATAAACTCTCAAATGTTTCTTGGTGAGATCGGCTATCAAACCTTCCTCGACCATCTCCTCGAGTTCCCTGGCATCTATAGGCTTCACGGGCCTTATCGCCTCATGAGCACCTTCTGTTGACCAGCTTCTTCCCATGAATATATCCTCTTTTCCTATCTTCTTGAGGTAGGTTCGCGCGACGTTCTGACCTTCAAGAGAAATCCTTGTTGAATCCGTTCTGTGATAGGTGATGAAACCTTTTTCAAAAAGATCTTGAAGGATGTCCATCACTTCTTGAACACCGAGCCGCAATTTTTGTGAAATCTCTGATAGTGCCGAAGACGTTGTGTAGGGTGGTAGCGGATTTCTTTCTTCTTCGACTTCCTGTAGTTCTACAACGGTTACCACGTCATCTGCGATTTTCCCTTCGACTTCCAGATTCACACCGTTTTCCAGAACAAGGAGAGTGAAATCCTTTTCGCTCTTTTTGTATTCTTCTTCTCTCTCTACTATCCATCCCAGAACGGTGGATTGCACCCGGCCTGCCGAGAGATTCGATCTTCCAAATCTTTTCTGCAGTTTTCCACTGAGTTCAAACCCTATCCACCTGTCCTGCACTCTCCTCACGATCTGTGCCTTCACCAGATTGAAATCAACGAACCGGACGTTTTCCCTCGCTTTTTTGAAACCGTATCTTGTGATTTCGTGCATTTCTATTCTCCTCAAAGATCTGGTGGCCGGAAGAAGATACTGAGTCACATCCCAGGATATCTTCTCTCCTTCAACATCCGGGTCTGTTGCCACAAGGATTTCGTCTGCCTCCAGAGAAATCTCTCTTAGGGCTCTGAGCGTTTCTGTCTTATCATCTATGTTTTTCGAAGAACATACAGGACACTCATCCCTATCCTCCGTGAACTGATATCCACAATCCCTGCATCTTTTCAGAGAGTTGTACACGGGAACGAATTTTCCATCTTCTTCTACTCCGTGGATTCCTCCCCTTGTAACAAGATCGTAGACGTGTCCCCTCGTCGCGGTGAAGAGTACCACTCCCTCGCCTGTCACCGCTTCATGGACAATTATGTTTCTCTCTTTCCGAGAAGAAGCTCTTCCAAGGAACCTGGAGAGCGTCTCGGCTTTGGTCGGAGACTCCACAATGATCAGGAGAGATTTTGATGTGTCGGTCAGTTCCCCTTCAATTCTTTTTCTGCTTTCCTCTACCTCGTGAACCAGTTCTTTCCAGTTCGCTTCGGACTCCTCTATTATTTCTTCCTCTGCTATGAGAAGGAGTCTTGTTTTCAGTGATTCGAAAATTTCTTCGTCTTCTTCGAAGATCACAGAAACACCCTTGACCAAAACGCCGTTCAGTATTCTGGAGGATCTACCGGACGCCTGTATGTAAGTGTAAACATCTGGAATAATCAACTCCAAGTCTTCATCTTTAACAACCGCTCCTCTGAATATCTCTTTCACCTTCTCAACGAATTCCTCTTGAGATAAACGTTCTTTTGCCATCTTCCTGAGTCCCTCAACATCCGGGTTCTCTTGGACTTTTATCAATCCCATTTCCTTTAAAACCCTGGCAAGAACAAACCTCGGTACTCTGTCGAGCTCAAGGGAAAATCTCATGGAAGGTGTCCCCCAAAAGATCGCATATTTTATTCTTTCGGGAAGATCGACACCTCTCGTCAATTTTCCGTAGTACGCCTGAACACCTATCAGAACGTTGAGTTTTCCCGATTTGAAATCCTCGAAATTCTTCTCAAATTCAGACCAGGTCTCTCCCACATTGAATTTGAATCTTCTCAGGTATTCATAAAGCTCTTTACCCTCTTCTTCAGTTTGTGCGAAGATCAGTATCCCATCTCTGAAAACCTCCAGCAGCTCTACCAGTTTTTCTTTCGATCTGGAGGAAATCCTGACATGGGTGATGTTTCTCGCCACTGAAACCAGCCTTCCGACGGTGAAATTGAGGAGATCTCTGAAGAGAAGGGGCCTTATCCCACGCGGTTTGGCGGTGGCAGAAGAAACCACAAGAATACCTGGCTTCAGGTTTTTTGGCCTTTCGTAAATCCTTCCCTGCTTTATAGCCGAGAAAGCCTTTTTTATGATCTCTTCCGGTATTCCAACCATCATGAGCAACGTGTCTATGTTCCGGGAGGCCTTGAGAACAGCATCCACATCGTCCACGAAAACAAAATCAAATCTTTTTTGGGAGAGTTTTTCTCTGTTTTTCGAAACGAACTGAGTGGAGAAAACCAGAATGTGGTAATCGTCTTCCTCAAAGCTTTTCTCGAACTTTTCCTTTTCTTCTTTTTTCATCGAGGAATAAAAACCGAGGATTTTCACTTTTCCATCGGAAAACTTTTGAAGTCTTTCGAGAGTTTGTTTCACCAAGGCAACGGTTGGGAAAATGAGGGCAGATTTTCTTCCTTTCTCTGCCAACCACAGGGCTGTCATCATCCCAAAAGTCGTCTTTCCTACACCGGTTGGTGCGACCATTGTGAAACTCTTTCCCTGAATGATCCTCTTTGCCCACAACCTCTGATAACCCGTCAAATCCTTCCCGAATTTTTTCTTGAAGAAACTCCTGAAATCTTCATACTCGTTCCAGAATTCGTGGTAGAAACGATACTCCTTCAGAGTCTTTCTTTCAAGAAGGGCCCCATAAATGTCAGAAGGGGACTCCTCGGGAAGGCAAACCTCACAAGGAAGTCCCCTTTCGTTTCTTTCATCGGTGTTCAATCCCCCACAGTTGATGCAAGAATGATGGTATTTGGAATTCACTGCCAACTTCTCAGATACCTCCTTTGTTTCTCTGTTAGTTCGTCTATCTTTATTCCCAGAGAATCCAGCTTCATCCTGGCCACTCTTTCGTCTATTTCATCTGGAAGCGTGTACACCTTCGGTGACATTTTTCCATGATTTTCGAGAAGATAAAGCACGGCGAGGATCTGAAGCGCAAAGGACAGATCCATTATTTCTACTGGGTGGCCATCCCCCGCTGCCAGGTTGACCAGCCTTCCCTCCGCGAGCAGAAAGACCGTTTTACCGTTCTCCAGAGTGTACCCTGTTACGTTCGGTCGCGCTTCGAACTTCTCAATCGCAATTTCCTCCAGCACTCTCACCGGGATCTCCACATTGAAATGCCCCGCGTTTGCCAGAACTGCCCCGTCTTTGAGTGAAAGAATATCTTCCTTTGAGAGGACGTCGGTGTTTCCTGTGGCTGTCACCACGAAATCAGCAATCTTAACGGCTTCCCTCATAGGCATAACTGTGAATCCATCCATGATTGCTTCGACAGCCTTTACAGGATCGACCTCTGTCACGATCACCTTGGCCCCAAGTCCTGCCGCACGGAGAGCGATCCCCCTTCCGCACCATCCGTATCCCGCCACCACAACGTTCTTTCCAGCAACGAGAAGGTTCGTATTTCTCATGATGGCATCCCATGTGGACTGACCCGTTCCGTATCTGTTGTCGAAAAGGTACTTCATCTTGGAATCATTCACAGCGATAACAGGCACTTTCAGTTTTCCTGTTTCTTCCAATGCCTTTAAACGTCTCACGCCTGTCGTGGTTTCTTCAGAAACTCCTTTGAGATTTTCGAGAACGTCCTCTCTTTCGGTGTGAGAAATAACCGTGAGATCCCCTCCATCGTCTATTATGAAATCCGGTCTTTCATCCAGAACCCTCATGAGATTTTCACGGTAGACGTTCTCGTCGTGTGTTCTTCTCGCATAAACGGTTATTCCTTTCGATCTGAGCGCTTCCGCTACATCATCCTGTGTTGAAAGTGGGTTGCTTCCTGTAACCACCACTTTCGCTCCAAGCTTCGACAGAGTAATCGCAAGATAAGCCGTTTTTGCTTCAAGGTGTATGCTCATTCCAACGGTGAAACCAGACAGCGGTTTTTCACTTGAATACTCCTCAGCGATTTTGTTCAAAAGAGGCATGTATCTTGAAACCCAGTTTATCTTCATTTCGCCAGTTTTCATCGCTCTTTTCCCTCCAGTATTTTCTCAAAAAATCTCAGAATCTTTGTTCCAAAGAACTCTCTTTCACTGATCGGTTTTACTTTTATCACACGAAATCCGAAAATCTTACCAGTGAGCACATCTGTAAAAATCTGATCTCCTATCATCATGCATCGCTCTGGATCGATTTTTTCCTTTTTCAGGAATCTCCAGAGCTTCAGACTGAAAGGCTTCCCCGCTCTCCAGACGAACGTAACTGGAAGATCGACCTTCCTTGGTTTTCCATTAGAAACGACAACCACACGAGCTCTTTTTGCCAGTTCGATCAACAACCTTCTCTTACTCTCTTCGAGTTTGCTCTCTTTCCACGGAACAATGGTGTTATCGAAATCGAAAAAGAAACAGGTGTAGCCTTCTTTCAAAAGACTTTCGAAGTCTATATCTTCGACCTTTTCAACTCTTTCGACTTTCATGCCTCGCCGGGATTCTCCTTTATCTCGAGGATCTCAAGATCCACCATCTCCTTACATCCTTCAAGGAGCTTTATGGCCTCCTCGGGAAAAGGAGTGATTATCTTTAAAACTCCATCTTCATATTTTCTGATGTTGAACATATGCTCTTCCACTTCGAGAAGATAGTTCAGAAGGTGAACATCCTCCTTTGAAACCCTCACGTAAACGTCGTATTCCATGTCAGTTGTTCCTCCTCACGATCTCGAAGGTGAGAACTCTCAGAGAAGCGGTTATGTCTATGTTCTCCACCGGGACGGACACCTTTATCTTCACGGGGGCGAAATTCAAAATACCCATGATGCCTGCTTTTTCCAGTCTTTCAGCTATTTCTTGAGCGTGTTCAGCGGGAACAGCGATCACTCCTATTTCGACGCCGTGTTCTTCAACAAATTTTTCGAGTTCACTCACATCACTCACAACGAGCCCAGGTGCCGCCTCCTTTCCTATCTTCGACGGATCACTATCGAAAATACCCACTATTTTGAAACCTTTCTCTCTCATTACAGCATAGTTCGAGACGGCTCTTCCTATGTTTCCGGCTCCCACAATGACCAGCTTCCACTCTTTCTTGACACCGAGAATCTCACCAATCGCATCGTAAAGGTGTTCCACGTTGTAGCCAACCCCGCGCTTTCCAAACTCCCCAAAGTAGGACAGATCCTTCCTTATCTGACTCGCTTTGAGATCGAGCCTCCTTGCGAGCTCTTCCGAGGATACCACCTCTACACCTTCATCGAGGAGCCTTTCAAGGCACATGTAATAACTTACCAACCTTTTTGAAACGGGCTTCGGTATCTTTTCCGCCATTCTATCACCTCATACCACGATATTTACGATTCTTCCCTTTACATAGAAGAACTTCTTTATCGGTTTGCCATCGACGTGTTCCTTGACTCTTTCTCTTTCGAGGACGATCTTTTTCAGATCCTCTTCAGAGATATCCACGGGCACAACCACTTTGTCTCTCACCTTTCCATTTATCTGGATGGCGATTTCGACTTCCTCTACTTCGAGCGCTTTCGGATCGTAAGAAGGCCAGGACTGCTGGACAACAAGACTATCGTTTCCAAGATCGTGCCAGAACTCTTCTGCAAGGTGCGGTGCGAAAGGAGAAAGAGCGAGCGTGAGTTTTTCTACTATCTCTCGCAGGAGTTTCCTGTTCCATTCTTCCTGCGGTACACTGTTCAAGTACTGACTCAGGTGGTTCACGAGTTCCATCAAACCGCTTATAGCGGTGTTGAACTTGAATCCACCCTCTATATCCTCCGTTATCTTCTTGATGATACTGTGGAGCTTTCTTCTGAGTTCCTTTTCTGTGGAGTTTTTCAAGACAAGATTCTCCGTGTTTTCTTCTTTCACAAACGGAAGAACCGTGTAGAAGGTGTTCCAGAGCCTTTTGATGAACCTGTGAACACCCTCGATACCGGCGTCGCTCCATTCGGCGTCTTTCTCTGGAGGTGCCATGAAGAGTATGTACATTCTCAGGGTATCCGCTCCGTATTTCTCTATCATTTCATCTGGAGACACCACATTTCCTTTCGACTTGGACATCTTGGCACCGTCTTTGTAAATCATTCCTTGCGTGAAGAGGTTTGTAAAAGGTTCGTCGAAATTGAGATAACCAAGATCGTGCAATACCTTGGTTACGAATCTGGAGTACAGCAGATGCAGTACGGCGTGTTCCACCCCTCCGATGTACTGATCTACCGGTAACCAATAGTTCACGTCATCGGGCTCGAAAGGCTTGTCTTCCAAGTGAGGATTCACGTATCTGAGGAAGTACCAGGAAGAATCAACGAAAGTGTCCATGGTGTCCGTTTCTCTCTGGGCTTCTCCACCACAGACGGGACACTTTGTCTTCTTGAAACCTTCGTGGAAAGAGAGAGGAGATTGACCCGTCGGAAGGAATTCCACGTCTTTTGGAAGCCTCACAGGAAGGTCCTCCTCTGGAACGGGTACAACGCCGCACTTCTCACAGTAGATGATGGGGATTGGAGCACCCCAATACCTCTGTCTCGATATGAGCCAGTCTCTCAACTTGTATTGGACCGACCTCTTTCCAATGCCTTTTTCCTCGAGCCAGTTTATGACTTTTTCTATTCCTTCGTTGCTCGGTGTTCCATCGAACGGTCCGGAGTTCACCATAATACCCTCGTCTTCGTAGGCTTCTTCCATCTTCTCCGGATCGAGATCTCTGTCTGCCGGTTTGATCACAACCCTTATCGGTATCCCGTACTTTCTGGCAAAGGAGAAGTCCCTCTGATCGTGCGCGGGAACTCCCATGATGGCACCTGTTCCGTACTCCATGAGGATGTAATTTGCCACGTAGATTGGTATCCTCTCACCGGTCACTGGGTTTATGGCGTACCTTCCCAGGAAGAACCCTTCTTTCTCGGCCTCGACAGAGGTCCTTCTGAATCTGTCCTGTTGCTTTACACGTTCAAGAAACTCTTGAAGATCTTCTTTTTTCTCCTCAAGAACGAGCTCTTCGACGAGGGGGGATTCCGGTGCAAGGGCCATGAAAGTGACTCCCCAGAGTGTGTCAGGTCTGGTTGTGAAGACCTTGATCTTTGTATCCGATCCTTCGACAGGAAAGTCTATTTCCGCACCGGTACTCTTTCCTATCCAGTTTCTCTGCATGGTTTTGACATGTTCTGGCCATCCTGTGAGCTTGTCTAGGTCGTTCAGCAGTCTCTCCGCGTAATCCGTGATTTTGAAAAACCACTGCTCGAGGTGCCTTATGGTGACGCTCGTTCCACACCTTTCGCACTTTCCGTCTTTCACCTGCTCGTTCGCAAGAACTGTTTTACACTTGGGACACCAGTTGACAGCTGCCTTCTTCTTGTAAGCCAGCCCGTTCTTGTAGAGCTGGAGGAATATCCACTGGGTCCACTTGTAGTACTCTTCGTCGCAGGTCGCTATTTCTCTGCTCCAGTCGTAGCTTATACCGAGTTTTTTCACCTGTCCTCGAATAGTGTTGATGTTCTTCCGCGTCCACTCTTCAGGATGGATTCCCTTTTCGATCGCAGCGTTCTCGGCGGGAAGTCCGAATGCATCGTATCCGAACGGATGAAGGACGTTGTATCCTCTCATCCTCTTGTATCTTGCGACTATGTCACCTATGACGTAGTTTTTCACATGCCCCACATGGAGAGTTCCAGAGGGATACGGAAACATCACGAGGGCATAATACTTGGGTTTCTCAGACCTCTGAGGTGTATAGAAAACCTTCTTTTCTTCCCATACTTTCTGCCATTTTTTCTCTATTTCCTGTGGTCTGTATTCCTTCATGTCTACACCTCCTGATATTTCCTTCTCAAAGTTAATAATATCAGATTTTTCAGCCATTTGTGATAGAATTCTTCGGAAAGGGGCTGGAAGGATGAGGGTGGTACTGATAGTTTTGGACAGCGTGGGAATTGGTGAGATGCCCGACGCTCATCTGTACGGTGATGAAGGGAGCAACACCATTGTGAACACCGCGAAAGCGGTGGGCAGTTTGCATCTTCCAAACATGGCAAAGCTGGGGCTCGGCAACCTCGACAACATACCAGGAGTTGAACCTGTGAAACCCGCAGAAGGTATCTACGGAAAAATGATGGAAAAAAGCCCCGGCAAAGACACGACGACCGGACACTGGGAAATAGCGGGTGTCGTTCTCAAGAAGCCGTTCGACCTGTTTCCAAATGGTTTTCCTAAGGAACTGATAGAAGAATTTGAGAGAAGAACGGGGAGAAAAGTCATAGGTAACAAACCAGCATCTGGTACGGAAATCATAAAAGAACTCGGTCCTATCCACGAAAAGACCGGTACTCTGATCGTGTACACATCAGCGGACAGTGTGTTTCAGATAGCGGCAAAGAAAGAGATCGTTCCCGTAGAGGAACTCTACAGGTACTGCAAGATCGCCAGAGAACTTTTGGACGAGATGGGATACAAAGTTGCCAGGGTCATCGCAAGACCCTTCACGGGGGAGTGGCCCAACTACGTTCGGACACCCGAAAGAAAAGACTTCTCGCTTGAACCGGAAGGTAAAACACTCCTTGATGCTCTCACAGAGAACGGAATACCCGTTTACGGTGTTGGCAAGATCGCAGATATATTCGCCGGAAGAGGTGTGACGGAAAATTACAAAACGAAGGACAACAACGATGGAATAGACAAAACGATCTCTCTCATGAAGGAGAAAAATCATGATTGTCTGATCTTCACAAATCTTGTGGATTTTGACACCAAGTATGGTCATAGAAACGACCCCATTTCTTATGCCAGAGCCCTCGAGGAGTTCGATGCAAGATTGCCTGAGATCATTCAGAATCTGAAAGAGGATGACGTTCTTTTCATCACGGCAGATCACGGATGTGATCCCACAACGCCCTCAACGGATCACTCTCGGGAAATGGTCCCTCTCCTTGGGTACGGCAGTAGACTGAAAAAAGATGTGGACGTTGGCATCAGAGAAACCTTCGCCGACCTTGGCCAAACCATCGCCGATATCTTCGGAGTTCCTTCCCTTGAAAACGGCACCTCTTTCAAAGACCTCATATGGGGGTGAAAGATGAGACTATGGTATACCTCGACGTTCTCAAATACCTTTATCACAAAAGACCTATGGGAAAAGTGAAACCAGGCCTTGAAAGGATCTCAATGCTGCTTTCAAAACTGGGAAATCCCCATCTGAAATACAAAACCATACACATAGGCGGCACGAATGGGAAAGGTTCCGTAACGAACATGATAAGTCATGTTTTGATATCTCAGGGATACAGAGTGGGATCCTATTACTCCCCTCATCTGAGCACGTTTAGAGAAAGGATAAGGTTAAACGAAGAATACATATCCGAGGAGGACGTGGTGAAGATTTACGAAAAGATGGAGCCAATTCTGAACGAGCTCGATAAAGAAGAAATACTCTCCCCAAGCTTTTTTGAAGTCGTGACAGCGATGGCTTTTCTCTACTTTGCGGAAAAAAACGTCGACATTGCCGTTCTGGAAGTTGGCCTTGGAGGCAGACTGGACGCAACGAACGTTGTGTTCCCTCTTTGTTCCACCATCGTCACGGTAGACAGAGATCACGAAAAAACACTGGGATACACCATAGAGCAAATCGCATGGGAGAAAGCCGGAATAATAAAAGAGGGAGTTCCACTTGTGACCGGAGAGCGAAAAAAAGAAGCCCTCAAGGTGATGGAAGATGTCGCTAGAAAGAAGAATTCAAAGGTGTACGTCATAGACAGAGACTTCTCTGTCAGGGTTAAATCTCTGAAGCTTCACGAAAATAAATTCGATTATTACGGGGAAAACACCTTCGAAGATCTCGTCCTGACCATGAACGGTCTTCACCAGGTAGAAAACGCCGGGGTTGCCTTGAAGACCATTGAAGCAGCAGGACTTCCGGTGAGCGAGAAAGCAATACGCGAAGGCTTGAAGAATGCAAAAAACCTGGGGAGATTTGAAATCTTGGAGAAAGACGGGAAGACGTACGTCCTCGATGGAGCGCACAACCCTCACGGAGCGGAAAGCCTCGCCAGAAGCTTGAAATTGTACTTCAGCAACGAGTCTTTGAACCTGGTAATAGGCATTCTGGACGACAAGAACCGGGAGGATATTCTTCGAAAGTATACCGGAATCTTTGAAAGGGTCACAGTCACACGCGTTCCTTCACCTCGTATGAAAGACATGAGCGGCCTTGTTGACACAGCGAAGAAGTTCTTCAAAAACGTGGAAGTCGCAGAAGACCCTCTAGAAGCGATTGAATCCAGTGAAGGGACCACGGTTGTTACAGGTTCACTGTTTCTGGTGGGATACGTGAGAGAATATCTGACAACCGGAAAGATAAGCGAGGAGTGGAAAATATGATTGCGGGAGTTTCTGGAAGAGTTTTGAAAAAGAGTGGAAACGTTCTCCTCGTGGAAACAAAATCCGGTGTCGTTTTCGAAATCGTCTGTGACGTTCAGACCAGTGAGGAAGTGGAAGAAGGCAAGGAATGTTTCCTCCACACGTTTTTGAGCGTTTCACAAGACGGCATCACTCTCTACGGGTTTTCAAACGAAACGAAGAAGGAGCTTTTCCTTTCCCTCATAAAGGTCTCCAGGCTTGGACCAAAAACGGCTTTGAAAATCATCTCGAATGAAGATGCGGAAACACTGGTGGCAATGATCGCCTCACAGGACGTGGAGGGCCTTTCAAAGCTCCCCGGTATCAGTAAGAAAACAGCGGAACGAATCGTGATGGAATTGAAAGATGAATTCGAGAGTGCTGGAATAAAAGACATGAGAATCTACCACGAATCCTTAGAAGCTCTGGTGTCACTGGGATATCCGGAGAAACAGGCAAGAGAAGCCGTGAAACACGTGTACAAAGAGGGAATGAAAACATCCGAATTGATAAAAGAAGCCTTAAAGTTTCTGAGTCACAGATAGTTTCTTCTCAATACGAAGCAATACGAATCCAAGAGTCAGTGAGAGCACAAAACTCAAAATAGAGGGTAAAATAACGTTTGTATCCATCTTTTTCGGAAAAACCTCGTAGAGAGACGCAAGGATCATCCCACCGATGAAACTGTAAGTTTCCTCCCGGAACTTCTTCAAAAGAAAGTTCATGATCTTCACGGAGGCGAAAATGCCGGCGACAACTCCGATGGAGAATATCAAAAGTTCACCAACTATCAGGTGCGAAACCAGATAGAGAACGCGATCGTAAACACCGAAAATCAGAAGGATCAGCGAACCGCTTATACCGGGCACCACCATGGCCATCGCCGCTATGAAACCCGCCAAAACGAGAAAGAACAAGTTTTCTTTCGCAGTTGTTCCACTTGAAAAATGCAACACGAAAATCAGAACCATCCCAAGAAGGACAAAAAATACGTTCACGGGTTTGATCGAGAAGTACTCCTTTGTTTTTACAAAGCTAACGATGACGAGTCCTAAAAAAAAGAAATGCGTTGGAACTGGGTACTTCGAGAGGAAGATTTCTAAAAAGTGTGCTACACCAAATATTCCTGCTAAGATACCCATTCCCACTGGTATCAGCATCTTCAGAGATTTCGAATCTCCATGGAAAAAAGAATTCACGGATTCTATCAGTTTCTCATAGATACCCATAAGAACGGCGATTGTCCCACCACTGACACCCGGTACAACGTTCGCTATTCCCATAAGGACGCCTGAAAAGAAGAACCACACTTTCATTCCTCCCTGAGTTTCTTCTTGGCCGCAAGAACAAGTTTCCTTGCATCTTTTTCATCGTACGCTTCTTTCTCTTCCAGCTCTTTGATGACCTCTTCTACATCAAGGTTCACTTCCTCTGCCGTGAGATCATCTGGTACTTCCGCTGAATTTTCGAGGATTTTTCTGGCTCTGTTTTTCACCTCATCGATATCCACATATCCTTCACGATTAGATTCCTGGACCTTACCGAGGAGTTCTTCCAGAAAATCGAGCTTTTCCGCAAAGGTTTCACTTGGTTTCTCCTCCGAAATCTCTTCGACAGTATCTTCTGGCAGTTCCTCAAAAACTTCTGGAATCCCCTCGGCAACACTGGATTTCTTCTCAGAGCGTATCGCCAGGCGCTTCATCAAGAGCCTTTGAAGATAGAAAACCGATAAGAAGGTAGCAGCAGAAACAACCACCGGCAGCCAAAAAGGAATACTATTTGTAGCTTCAGCCTTTTTTGATTCAGAACCTGCCTTCTCGGTCTCTATGTATTTTTTCCAGACCTCTTCCGGCACACTCAATCTCTTCAAAATTTCTTGTGCCACCACGTTGTCTGGAAAATTTGAAAGATATGCACGAGCTTTCTCGTAGTCACCTGTTGCGTAAGCACAAATTCCCATTTTCAGCTTCACAAGGGGGTCTCTTTCTTCAATGGTTGGATCCTCTCGAAGCGCGTTTTCAAAGAGTTCGAGTGCCCTTCTGTAATCGCCTTCGAGGTACGCGTTCAAAGCACTGGAATAGAGATCACTGGCAACAGAAACAAGAGAAAACACGATGAAAATCAAAATCAATCCTTTGACAACCGCCACTCTTCTATCGATACTCTCACCTTCTCATCGAACACAATGAAAAGACCCTCGTTCCCCGGGAACACATCGATGATCCCCCTGTCGAACCGCTGAGCTTTTCCATCAGAAAGATCCAGAATGACGCCATCGTAAACAACCAGTATTCTGTCCTGAATGTTCAGAATCTTTTTTGGAACAGCGAAACCGTAGTTTTTTATTTCTGATTTACTGCTGGAAATGAAAGCGATAGATCCATCGTTGAGCAAAATATAGAACGCATCGTCTTTGAAAGAAGCATCTACTATCTTCACTTTCTCTCCGAACAGAGAACTCAGTACTCTTCCCTTCTCCTTGAAATCCAAACCTATTGCAATGACTTCTCCGTCCGTTATGAGAAGGTAGTTTCTACTCTCCGATTTTATATGAACCGCTGTACCGGGAGAGGTGGCGAGTAGTTTTTCCGTTCCACTCCTGAAAAGATAGTACCTCACACCGCCAGGAACCACTCTGGCGTGGAGGATCGCGTCTCTTGTTATCAGAGCGTCGCTAATATCACCGGTAAGAGAAAAAGGTGCGTATTTTTTTATTCCTATGTTGTCTATTATGAAAATGTCGCCTTCACCTACAAACGATACGTAATCTTCTACCTTTTTAAAAAATTCTATTTTCTTGTCGAAAACCTTCTTGTTCCAAGCAAAAACTCCCGACTCGTTAGCGATGTAGACTTCCTTACCTACCAAGGCTCCCGACAAATAGGAAGAAAGCTCCAGAGATCGGATCCGTTCTAAAAAGTTTTCAAAGAGAATCTTAACTGGCAGAACAGAAAGTTCAGTGTCTTCCGTTTTTTTTACTTCAACAACTTCTTGAATATCTTTCTCAGAGAGCTCTGGGTTTTTCGATGAGAGGTATTCCTCATAATCATCGCTTCTGAAACCAGAAAACATCTGAACTTCGTACTTCAAGAGATCTCTTATGTGGGATACGTTCTCCTCGCGGGAATAGAGGTCGTAAAAATTCCCCTTCAACTGCTCAACTTTACCCACCCGACAGGACTGAACGGAAACAAAACCATCTCCCCTTCCTTTTACGAACTCCGGATAGAACCTTTCGAGTTCCGTTCCAGACACATCAACTCCGTAAGGCGGTGTGTCTCCACAGATGGATACTATTTCCACATCGTTTCTTGAAAATTCCCCGAGTTCTTTCACAAGTTGAGAATCTGGAAGGATCTCCTGTACCACCTCACCCAATGTGTCTATGAGATTTCTGATGTGCAATGTCAACATCTTCAGCTTCGTCCACTCTATTCCGAATATGTCCCCCAACACCTCTGGATCTTTGCCGTAGAAGATAGAAGAGAAGTAGAGGGGATTCACCACGTTGGTACCCTGAACCGGTGTTGAAAGAAGTACAACTTTTCTGACGTTGTTCACTTCGGGATGACGTTGCAACATTCTCAAGACGATCAATCCACCCGTTCCATGTGCAAGGATATCGAACTCATACTGGGAATATTTCAAGATCTCTTGGGAGAGGAAATCCGCTTCGAAGTCGATGAAACTTCTCCTTCCTTCCTTTTTTATGAAATTCCTGTACATTTCACTATAAGCCAGAGAACGTGATCCATAAAGGGCATATTCGTACGTCATTATCGTTCTATCGGGGAAAATCGTCTCCCATATGTTGTTGTCCTTAACGACACCCTCAAAGGTAGGATCTTCTCCTGGGACCAGAAGAACAGCCGGCCCGGAACTGTTCACAGCTTCCCTCAGAAGCCTTATTCCATGTTTTTGAAAACCGGTCGATCTCAAAATCACTCCAAAAACAGAAAGATGATACGTGAAGGCCTCTACAAAATAGCCCCTTTCGTCCTTTCCTATCATTGACCCGGGAATGATACGATATCCACCATCATTTGTCGCATACGCAAGGGCGAGATTGTTGTAATTCTCACCTCTGAGATATTTGGCGTCGAAATAGTATTTGAGACGTATCGGTTTCAAAGCAAATTCATCTACACCGTCCGCAAATTCCACCCTGTAAAGATCTCCCACAAACACATTCGAGTAAAATTTCCTTTCCTCATCAGAAACTCTTGTGATCTTCAAAACCTTTTGTCTTCCAAAAGCACCAGGTGGTATCTCCACCCTCAGATTGACAAAACCAGACTCTGCCCCTTCTTTTCCAATTTTCAAGGAGCCTTCTTTTTGAAAAAAGAACAGAAGGAGAAACACCGTTATGCTTATAAACATCAGGGTGAAAAACAGAATCTTTCTTTTCAAAACAATTTCCAGGAGTTTTTTTAAAAAACTCATCTCTCCTCCACCATCTGTTTGAGTTCTCTCAGAAGAGCCAGTGTGCGAAAGAGTCTTTCCGATTCAATACCTCTCAGGACCTCTTCATAATACATATCGGCCATTTCACGAGCCTTCTGAATTCCTATTTTTTTCACAATCGTCACCTTTCCCACATCTTTTCCAAGGTCCTTCCCTACCTTTTCGAAAGATCCAAGAATGTCTTTCAGATCGTCGTATATCTGAAAAGCCACCCCGAATCTCTCTCCAAGGAGTTTCATTCTGGTGTGATCTTTTCCCTTCAGGATGAATGGAGCAGAGAAGCAGAAGGCAAAGAGCGCTCCTGTTTTGAAAGCGTACATTCTCTCCACCATCTCCCGTGAAACCTCCATCTTTCTTCTTTCGAACTCCACATCCATTGCTTCTCCCAAGAGAAGCTTGTAGGCCGTTTCCGAAAATTCCTCAAAAATCTTTGAATTTCCGATTTTAGATATCTGGGAAAAAGCGAGGAAAAACAGTCCATCTCCTGCGAGAAGGGCGATATCTTCACCATAGGCCCTGTGACAGGAAGGCCTTCCTCTCCGAAAATCCGCGTTATCTATTGGAGGAAGGTCATCGTGTATCAGCGAAGCCGTGTGAAATAGTTCCACGGCCACCGCCACGTTGAAAAGTTTCTCTTCTTCCACCCCCAAGTCCTCGCCCAGTGTCAAAACGAGGAGAGGGCGGATCCTCTTCCCCCCGGCCACCGTGGAATACAGCATGGCTTCTTCTGTGAGAAGATTCCATCCAGGCTTCAAGATCTCGTGTATCTTTTCCTCAACTTTCTCCTTCTTCATCTTCTTCCCTCTTCTTTTCTATCATCTGTTTGAAGGTATCTATGTTTAGATTTTCAACGAATTTCTTGAACTCCTCTTCCTCATCTTGTGTTTCGTTTATTTCCAATTCGATGGAGTGTTTCTCCACCAGACTGTCCGATACAAAAATGGGAGCTCCGGTCTTCACAGCGAGTATGATCGCATCAGAAGGTCTGGAATCGATGTCTATCAAAGCGGCTTCTTCATCTTCCTCATCTGTGTACGTGAGATCTCTTATCACGAGGGTCGCGTAGAAAGTGTTATCCTTCAAAGAGTGAATGATCACCTTGTCCACACGTGCTTCGAGAGATTCGAGAACGCTCAAAAGGAGATCGTGAGTCAGAGGACGTGGAAATTCCATTTTCTCCATTGCGAGGGCCAGAGCGTGTCCTTCACACGCTCCTATCCATATAGGAAGCACTCTATTTGTACCTTCGATACCGAGTATAACAACCGGCGTGTTACTCACTCTATCGAACGCCAGCGTCTTCACCCAGGCTTTTCTCAAGACAGTTCCCTCCTTTCCAAAACACTCTGCACCAGACCTTATTTTACAACTAAATTTCAATACGAAAAAGGTACCGTTCAGTTCCTGTAGAATCCTATTTGAAAGGAGGAAGAGAACATGAAAAAACTGATCGTCTACCTTGCCACGACAAATCCGCACAAAGTTGAAGAAATAAAGATGATCGCTCCAGAGTGGGTGGAAGTTTTGCCCTCTCCAGAGAAAATCGAAGTAATCGAGGACGGCGAAACGTTCTTAGAAAACTCCATGAAAAAGGCTTTGGTCTACGGAAAAAAAATCAAACGTCCTGTGATGGCCGACGATTCTGGACTGGTCATCTATTCCCTGGGAGGATTCCCCGGTGTCATATCTGCCCGGTTCATGGAGGAATACTCCTACGAAGAGAAGATGAGAACCATACTGAAGATGCTTGAAGGAAAAGATAGAAAAGCCGCTTTCGTGTGTAGTGCCACCTTCTTTGATCCTGTGGAAAACACTCTCATTTCTGTTGAAGACAGAGTAGAAGGACGAATCGCCAACGAAATAAGAGGGACAGGGGGTTTCGGATACGATCCGTTCTTCATACCAGATGGATACGACAAGACCTTTGGCGAAATTCCTCATCTCAAAGAAAAAATCAGTCACAGATCGAAGGCCTTCAGAAAACTCTTTTCAGTTCTTGAGAAGATCTTAGAATCAGGAAACCGATGAATCCCAGAAGAATCAGCACGGCACTCAGTAGCTGAGCAGCCTTTACGCTTCCAATCATGAGGCTATCGACCCTCAATCTCTCTATCATGATTCTTCCAAGGGAGTAGAGGACAAAGTAGAGACACGTTACTTCCCCGTGCCCTCTCCCGTACCTTTTGAAATAAACACTCAATATGAAAAACACCAGCAGATCCCATATGGACTCATAAAGAAACGTTGGATGAAAGAAGGAATAATCTTTGTATACAACGGGCCTATACGGCTCCGGCACAAACATTTTCCACGGAAGGTTCGTGGGAACACCGAATGCCTCGTAGTTGAAGAAATTTCCCCATCTTCCTATTGCCTGTCCTAGCGGCAACACGGAGGTGAACAGATCTGTTGCCTGCAAGAAAGTGAAGGAGGGCTTCTTCAACCTGACATACAGGAAACATGTGAGGAAAGCTCCAATCACAGCTCCGTGTATGGCAAGTCCCCCTTCCCAGATCTTCAAAACATCCCACAAATTTCTGTAATACTTCAGATTGAACAAAACATAGTAAAGGCGCGCTCCAACAATACCGGCTATCACTCCGTAGAAAATGAGCTCATCGAATTCTTCCAAGTTTATGCCTTCATTCTTCGCTCTCTTTCTTGCCACAAAGTAGCTGATCAAAAAGCCCGTGAGGATCAAAGTGGAATACCATCTGAGTTCAAAGCCTCCGATTCGAAATATGTACCTGCTGAGCAGAATTTCTCCGCTGAAAACCTTTGATAGAAAAATAAACAGAAAAACGAAGAAAAGCGTCGATCCAGCAGCAATTGAGAGAAAGGCGAGGATTTTTTTCATTTTCTTCTCCGCCCCCAGATAACCCTCAGTGCTATTTTGTATCTGGTAGGAATGAGTACAACATGTCCACTATCCATAACTACCGCGGTTCTTGCTTGTTTTCCAAACGTCGCGTTTATTATTTTGTTCGCGTAAAAATCCACGTTCTTGAGCCTCTTTTCCACAGAAGTACTGATAGGCATAACGGCTATCACTCTTTCTCTTGGAAGAAACACCTTTCTTCCAAAGGAAACAAAACTCACTTTTCCACCCCCACAGTGAGTATGATACCATTTTTTAGGGGGGTGAAATAATGGATGCTCTGGGAAAACTTTACACCTCGACCGCTATAGTAACCGTGAACGTGGAAGGGAAACTCAACGGGATCACTGTAGCGTGGGTGACGAGAGTTTCCTGGCAACCTCCCATGGTGGCCGTTTCGATAGGAAAAACCAGATACACAAGAGAACTCATGGACAGGACAGATTCCTTTGCTGTGTGCATTCTCGGAAAAGACGCAAAAGAAATAGCTGAATACTTCGGAACTGTTTCTGGCAGAAACACAGACAAATTCAAAAAATATCCCTACACGATGAGCGAAGGGAACCTTCCCATTCCAGAAGGAACAATCGCTTACATTGAGTGCGACAAGACTGGACAGTTTGAAGCGGGGGATCACATCGTCTACATCGGAACTGTGCGAAGGCAGAAAGCACTGAAAGATGAGCCTCCTCTCATATTCGGAGAACACGAACTGTTGTGAAAGGCAGGGACGAACCCTGCCTTTATTTTTTTTTTCGTTTCTTAAAACAGCCCGAAAAAAGTCCATGTACACTGGTGTCGGGAGGTGATCGAGGATGAAAAGGATTTTTACACTGATTCTGATCTCTTTGCTGGCCGCGCTCGTTTTTTCTCAGGTGAAGAACGTTATCTACCTCATTGGAGACGGTATGGGTCTATCTCAGATTTATCTCACCAGTATGCTCGAAGGAAAACCCCTCTCGTTCATGAAGACTCCCTACATTGGACTTGTGAAAACACACTCCGCGAACAGCTGGGTGACCGATTCCGCAGCGGCGGGTACAGCGCTGGCTTCGGGGTTCAAAACAAACAATGGTATGATCAACGTTCTCCCTGACGGAACGGTGGTACCCACCATCTTTGAAGTGGCGAAGGCTTATGGAGTTCGAACGGGAATCGTAGTCACCTGCAGGGTAACACACGCAACACCGGCCGCTTTCTACGCACACGTCAAGAGTAGAGATGAAGAGAACGAAATTGCAAAACAGCTCGTTGAGAGCGAAACAGTCGATGTTGTGATGGGCGGAGGCTGGGCAAACTTTCTTCCCAAGGATCTCGGCGGAAAACGAGATGATAACCTCAACCTGATCGAACTTGCAAAGAAAATGGGTTATACATACGTAAGAACAAAAGAAGAACTCTTGAAAATCCCCGCGAATTCGGATAAGGTTCTCGCACTCTTCGCGCCGAGCCATCTGGATCCTGCAAGCAGCAGAAGAGAAGAGCAGCCGATGCTCTATGAAATGGTGGAAAAAGCACTCGAGATACTGTCGAAAGATGATGAACCCTTCTTCCTCATGGTGGAAGGCTCCCAAATAGATTGGGAAGCTCACGATAACGACATCTACGGGGTCTGGAAAGAAGTCGTGGAATTCGACAAAGCCGTTCAAGTAGCGCTCGATTTTGCACTCAAGAGAGGAGACACTCTTGTCATCGTGACTGCCGACCACGAGACGGGTGGATTGGGGCTTTCCTCTGGCGATTACAGAGTCGATGTGGACAAAATCAGAAACTTCAAAAGAACAACGGACTGGATCATGGCGAATTACTCTCCAAAGGATCGGGAAAAATTCAAAGAGGTTGTCGAGGAGTATTTCGGTTTGACTCTCTCTGATGAGGATCTGGACAGGATTTCCACGTCCAAAGATCCAAAGATCGCACTCGGAAGGATCCTTGGAGAAAAGGTTGGCGTTGGATGGACCACTACGACACATTCAGGAATTCCCGTTCCCATTTTCGCTTTTGGCCCGGGTGCCGAAAACTTCGCTGGATTTCTCGACAACACCGAGATCCCAAGGATCATAATGAAACTCACCGGTTACTCCCTTCAGTATCCCCTTCTGAAAGAACCCGCAACGAAATGAGGGGCACTCCGCCCCTCATTTGAACACATCGAGCTCCCCTATCTCGTCAAACACACCTATGATTTTGTAAAACGCCGTAACCCTTTCCAGGTCCCTAATATCCTCTTCTCTCAAAGGTGCCTCAACTTCCACAAAAAACACGTAATCTCCCAAGAACGTCCTTGCGGGCCTTGATTCAAGTTTTCTGAGGTTTATCCCTCTGTTCGCGAAGATATCCAGAACTGCCTTCAAAGAGCCTGGTCTGTCCTGAACTCCAAAGAACAGAGAGGTGTATCTTCCTTCCATCTTTCCTGTCTTTCTCCTTATGATGTAAAACCTCGTTATATTCTTTTCTTTCAAGTCTTGGATGCTTCTCCTCAATATGAGCAATCCATACATCCTCGCTGCGTTCTCCGACATGATGGCAGCAGATTCGTCGTCCAAAAGGTTCACAGCGTCGCTCGTTGAAGAAGTGTATCGAATCTCAGCGTGCGAAAGGTACGTGTTTATGAATCCAAGAGATTGAGATATGGCCTGAGGATGAGAGTAGATCCTTTTTATCTCCTTCAGATCCAGTTTTTTCTTCGCCACAAGGCAGTGGTGTATTTCGAGCTTTGCTTCACCGAACACCTCCACTTCGTGGTTGAGCAAGGCATCCAGTACGGGGATTACCGTCCCGTAGGTGGAATTCTCAATAGGTACGATCCCGTAATCCACCTCACCTTTTTCCACCATTTCTATGATTTCGTCAGTTGTGGAGCAGTATTTCAGGGGTATTCTTGAACCTATCAATTTCATGGCCATCTCATCACTGAAACTTCCCATGGGCCCTAGCACAGCCACCGTCCTGGAAATTCCAAGTAATCTGTACTCCTCTTCTTTGGCAAGTTTCATTATTTCTTCGAATATGTGCCTCATTCTAACGGGATTGAGATCTGTTCTGTCCAGGATCTCCTTTATCTTCTGCTCTTCTATATCCCTTATATCGATGGGAGAGTCTGTTTTTTTCTTTTCTCTTGCGACATCTCTCGCCACCTTCATTCTTTCCTCGATAAATCTGAGCAGTATGAAATCTATCAACCTGATCTTATGCCTCATCTCAGTGATATTGGAAGGGGCTCTCAAAGCGTTGAGGACCTTCGCAATGATATTGGGTGTTTCTTCAGGAACACTCCCTTCACCGAGACTTACAACAACTTCTTTTCCCCTTCTAAGAAACGTTTCTCTCTCTTCCTTCCAGGAAAGAAGATAGGAAACATGATCGATCAAAAAGGGATCCCGAAACGCTGAACCAAGATAGAAAACAGAACACGACTCGTCCAGAAGTTTCTCATAATCATCCCACGAAACGTCCTTTACCACAACACCCAATCTTCTCAGAAAATCGAGAAAATTCTCTATCGCTTCATCGGTGACCTTTTCAACAACATAAAACTCAGAGTAAGCGAATTCTCCATGAAAGATCGGAAAAATACTCGCAAACCGAATCGATTTTTCCCTGTAGAATGGGACTGATTTTTCCTTGATAGGATAGAAATCCACGATCCTCTGATTCGAAAATGATATCTTCAGAATCTCGCTCGAGACGATGAGATCCGCGTCTTCAATCGATTCAGTAAGTTGCCACTCTGGCTCTTCCAATTCTTTTCTCAAGGTGTCCATAAGAGTCCCTTTCCCGGAAACATAAATCTTCAAATTATCCAACCTCCCTGAACTCCGATTTCTCAAAATATTCTATAACATAGAAATTTTAATCATCAATTGATTTTCCTCATTTGTTCTCTTAAAGGAAATTTCAAATTGCATACAAGAAAATTCGAATTTACACATAATTATTACGCACATAATACGTGGTATAATCTGGTTTGAACACCATATCATGGAGGGGTGATAATGTGAAAACGGCTGTTCTCGACAGATTCGTGTTTTCTGACGAAGTTAAGGATGTCATAGAAAACGCCCCCGAGATAATAATACCAGGGAGCAGGAAAGAAATACTCGATCTTGCCATAGCCGGTAGAGACCTTTTCGAGGTAGGTTACGAGGTTCCCGGCAAAGGGTTCGTGGTCGAGGCGACGGTTACCCGCTGTAAAAATGGTCTGGTGGTCAATTATTCTGAACCATACATGAGGCGAAGAGATCCAAATGCGCTCGTAGTCGGCGACGATCTAGAAACAGACAAACCACGTTTCAAAGAGAGATTCGGAAAAGATTTCGAACCTGTTCGACAGGAAACTTTTGAGTGGTTGAAAAAACAGGAGTTAATCCTGTTACCTTTCATGGCCGGTGGATACGATTACGGTTATCCTGCCGTTCTTATAGCCCCAAAGAACGCCGGGTTCTTCGTCGGCGGTCTCGCCGATCTACAGTTCTTTGTACCAGCCAGTGAAGTTCCCGAGAATTTCAAACCCAAGCTCTACTTGTTCTTGGCCCCGCCATTCAGGCACACACACTTCGACGGTAAACAGGTAGTCGTTCACTACAGACACAACTCTCACTATGAGATTTTTTCCTACAATCTCTATCCTGGGCCCAGCGCCAAGAAAGGAGTTTATGGATTTCTCCTTCATGTTGGCGAAAAAGAAAAATGGATTACCGCCCACGCATCTGCGGTGAAAGTCATCACTCCCTACGAAAATGAACTCGTGATCATGCACGAAGGGGCAAGCGGTGGGGGAAAAAGTGAAATCCTCGAAGAGATACACAGAGAACCGGATGGGAGGATAAAGTTCGCCGAAAACATCGTAACCGGTGAAAAACTCTACATGGAGCTGAAACAATCCTGTGTTCTCATGCCTGTAGCCGATGATATGTTTCTATGTCATCCAAATCTCCAGACGGGAAAGAAACTCGTTGCTAAAGATGCAGAAGCTGGATGGTTTATAAGGGTTGACCACATAACAGAATACGGAAGCGCTCCAGATCTTGAAAGGTTGACCATACATCCGCCTGAACCGCTCATATTCCTCAACATCTATGCTGTTCCAAACTCAACCGCATTGATCTGGGAACACATCGAGGACGAACCAGGAAAACCGTGTCCAAACCCGCGCGTCATAATACCGAAACGTTTTATGAAAAACGCGATTTCTGAACCTGTGAAAGTGGACGTGAGAAGCTTTGGAGTGAGAACACCCCCCTGCACGAAAGAGAAGCCAACGTATGGAATCGTTGGGTTGATGCAGATTTTGCCCCCTGCACTGGCATGGCTTTGGAGACTGGTAGCACCAAGAGGACACGCAAACCCAAGTATAGTCAGCACCAAAGGCATGACCAGCGAAGGAGTGGGATCCTTCTGGCCCTTCTCTTCTGGAAAAATGGTGAGACTCGCCAACATCCTTCTTGAACAGATTATAGACACACCGGAGACAAGATACATACTTGTACCAAATCAATACATCGGTGCTTACAGGGTAGGATTCATGCCGGAGTGGCTCGCAAGAGAATATCTCTCAAGGAGAGGCGGTGTCAGGTTCAGGCCAGATCAACTCGTCCCATCGAAATGTTCACTCCTCGGTTTTTCTCTCAAAGAGATGAAGATTGAAGGAAACACCATTCCAAAGGAACTCTTACAACCGAATCTCCAGCCTGAAGTAGGTGAAGAAGCCTACGAGAAAGGTGCTCAAGACTTGAAAGACTTCTTCAAGAGAGAACTGAAGAAATTCCTAACCGAGGATCTGAATCCCGTAGGAAGGGAAATCATTCAGTGTTGCCTCGACGATGGATCTCTCAATGACTATCTCAAGATCATACCGATGAATTTTTAAAGCGGGGAGGATTCCCCGCCTTTTTAAAGTCCGAAGTCTTCCAGTGTCAGAATCACTTTGAACCTTCCCGGCTGTCTCACCCCGGATTCCACTACCAGAAAGTAGTTACAGATCCTCTGGGGAGAGGTACAATCCGCGCAGAATCCCGTTTTTGTACACGGTGTTTCCAAATTCAATCTTCTTGAATTCATAGGAGAGATGTATCTCAGTCTTTCTCGCACTTCTTCTACGTCTTTCACCACCTTGTTCACACTCGCTATCACAACCACGTTTTTTGGTCCAAAAACAACGGCGGCCACTCTGTTACCGTTCCCATCGAGAAAGACCAATTTTCCATCTTCCGTTATGGTATTCGCGCTGGTGAAGTAATAGTCGGCCCAGAAACTCTTTCTGTATATCTCCTCCACTTCCTCCCTCGTTTTGGCAGCCGCCCTGTCAAGGAAGTTGTACCTGCCACTGCGCAAAAGTTCAATAACACCCGTGTCTGCGAGGGTGAGGGAACCACCAGCCGATACGGTTGCACCCTCCGGGATAAGCTCTTTCACCTTTTCAAGAACCTCTCCACGATCACGAACAATCCACACTTCGTGTTTTTTCTTCCTTAAGTTGTTAGCTACGTGCTCTGCAAGTTTTTCCTTTTTCCAAAGCCATAGTTCATCTCTCAAACTCATAACTCTATACCTCCTTTTGTCGAATTTGTGTAATTTATAGAGAAAATCTTATTAACTGAAACTAAAATGGTAGGTTTAGTGGTAGGTTTTGTATACATTTCGTGGTATCTGATTTTTAAAGATACACTATATATTGTATTAAATTAACAAATAATCGCATAGAATCGAATATATGCAAAGCAAACCTACCACCAGACTCTGTATCGACCATTTGAGGCTAATTTCAGAGTGGTAGGTTTCTGAATCTCTCATCAATAGACTACTTTAGTCTTTACAAATAATATTATCGTTCAGATCTGAGATTCTACAACGTGCTTCTAATGAGCGTTACAGAAAACCTACCACCTAAAATCCAGTATCCAAGCTGATTTCAGAGAAACCTACCACTTACCTACCACTTACCTACCACCCGGGTGGTAAGTTGCAGACATCATTAAAAGTCTCATCAAAAGCTTATTCAAAAATTTCAATCCTTGAAACCTACCACCTGTGTACCTTATTATTTACTACTACTAATAATAGCAGTATAATTGATCTGAAAAGAGGTGGTAAAAAATGAACTGGAAGGTAGAACTCTCGGAAATAGAAAAGAAGAAACGCTTTTTTTTGGAGGGCATTTTCGAAAAAGACGGTATAGAACTCGATGTTGGTTTTTGCCGATTCCTAGAACCTGTTCGGGTAAAAATGGTCGTTGCAAAGACGAAAGATGGTTTCACCGTCGGTGGATATGTTCACACGGCAATAGAACATCCCTGTGCCAGATGTCTTGAACCCGCTCGTGTCGAAATAAGAGGAGTTATAGAAGCTCTCTATCTACCGGAAAGCATGAGGAAAAATGTAAAAGAAGAGAAACTTGAATCTTTGAAAAACATCGTATACTATCATGAAACGGAATTTGATCTGTCAGAAAGAATCATTGAAGCGATAGTGGTTGACATTCCAGAAAAAGTTCTGTGCAATCCAGACTGTAAAGGACTATGCCCTTACTGCGGTGCTAATCTGAATGAAGAGCCCGATCACAAATGTGATAAAATTCCTGTAGTCGATAGCAGATTCGAAATTCTTGCCGGGTTAAGAAATAAACTCAAAAACAGGGAGGTATAAAGGATGGCTGTTCCAAAGCAAAAAAGGTCAAGATCGAGAACACACCACAAGAGAGCAAAGATCTACAGAGCGATAAGTGTGCCTCTTGAGAAATGTCCAAACTGTGGAGAATACAAGATGCCACACAGAGTTTGTCTGCACTGCGGCTATTACAAGGGAAGACAGGTGCTTGAGATATCGGAGTGATAGAGTGAAAATAGCGATCGATGTAATGGGTGGTGACAGGGCGCCCGATGAAATTTTGAAGGGCGCTCTTTTGGCTTCAAAAGAGGTTGAAGGAGAGATAGTACTAATCGGGCCTGAGGAAATTGTGAAGAACAGAGGGCTTCCCTGTGTTTTCGCCTCTGAGACTGTTAAAATGGACGATTCCCCTTTGGAAGTTCTCAGAAAGAAGAATTCTTCAATGCACGTGGGCTTGAAATTACTCTCCGAAGGAAAAGTGGACGCGTTTGTGAGTGCTGGCGCTACCGGGCCCCTCTTTCTTGGTGCCACTTCGATTGTTGGTAAACTGGAAGGCATTGAAAGGCCAGCTCTCGGAGTAGCCGTACCTTCACTCAAAGGAGCCACCGTTCTCATCGATGCCGGAGCGAATGCTAGGGTCAGGCCAGAGCATCTGGTTGATTTTGCTTTCATGGGAATCGTTTACTCCAAAGTTCTGGGAACGGAAAGTCCAAAGGTTGGCCTTCTGAATATGGGATCTGAGGAAAACAAAGGACCGGATGATATCAAAAGAGCTTATCAGCTTTTGAAGGAGTTTCTCGGGGATACGTTTTTTGGAAACGTTGAAGGCCATGATATAAACCTTGGCACTGTTGATGTTGTGGTGGCCGATGGTTTCTCAGGGAACGTCGCGTTGAAAACCATGGAGGGTACTGCAAAGTTGATCACGAGTGTGTTGAAGGAGTCTATAAAGGATGGAGGATTTCTTTCTCTTCTTGGGGCGCTTCTCATGAAAAGAAGTTTTGACAAGATGAAAGAGAAACTCGACCCCAGGTCCTATGGAGGTACCTTCATACTGGGAGTGAAAGGAATCGTCGTGAAAGCGCATGGATCTTCGGATGCAAAAGCCATAAAGCATGCCATAAAAGTTGCGGAGAAGGGTATTAGAATGAACATCGTTCAGGAGATAGAGAGGGGGATTTCCCATGTGCGGAATAGTGGGGATGGTCGGTGAGAATTTGAAACTCGAAGATCTCGTAATATCTCTTCAGAAACTCGAATACAGAGGTTACGATTCGGCGGGTATCGCTTATTTGGGAGATAATTTCGGAGTGTACAAAAAGAAGGGAAGGATAGATGTCCTAAGGAACGGGCTCAAACAAAAGCTGAACGATAGATTCTTTGTTGGAATCGCTCACACGAGGTGGGCCACACATGGTGAACCGAACGATATAAACGCACATCCTCATATGGATTGTAAAGAAGAAATTGCGGTGGTCCACAACGGCATAATTGAGAATTATAGAGAAATAAGGGAGTTTCTGGAACAACGGGGACACATTTTTTCATCGGAAACGGATACCGAAGTGATCGCTCATCTTGTGGAGGAAGAGTTCGAAGGGGATCTGCTCGATGCCGTCCTGAAAGCCGTTAAAAAGTTGAAAGGAGCCTACGCGATCGCAGTTGTTCACAAAAGTGTTCCTGACACCATTGTTGCTGCAAGGAAAGGCAGTCCCCTTGTCGCTGGAATTGGAAACGGTGTGGGAATTCTTGCGTCGGATGTGACTCCCCTTTTGAGGTTTACGAAAGACGTCGTTTTTCTTGAAGACGGCGACGTGATGGTTTTGAGAAAGGATGGATTTGAAGTTTACAACACGGACGGAGTGAAGCAACAAAGAAAGATTTACCACGTTGACTGGGATGAAAAAGCGGCAGAAAAAGGTGGATACAAGTACTTCATGTACAAGGAAATAATGGAGGATCCGCAGGCCCTCGTAAATGCACTCGTCGGAAGAGTGAAGAACGATCGACCATTTTTTGAAGAGCTCGAGTACTATGAAGAACTTCTGAAGGGTGCAGATAGAATCCGCGTGGTGTCGTGTGGGACCAGTTACTATGCAGGGTTGGTGTTCAAATACTTCCTGGAGAATCACACAGATATAGATGTTGAAATCGAGGTTTCCTCCGAGTTCAGATACAAAAGGCCTCATATAAAAGAAGGAGATATCCTGATAGCCATCTCACAATCTGGGGAAACGGCAGATACCCTTGAATCCGTTAGGCTTGCCAAAAAACACGGCGCGAAAATCGTCTCGATTGTGAACGTGGTGGGTTCCACGCTCGACAGAGAATCCGATGTGACACTCTTCATGAACGCGGGTCCTGAAATAGGAGTTGCCGCGACGAAAACCTACGTGGCTGAACTTGCGGTGTTGTATCTCCTCGGGCTGAAGATAATGGAGATAAACGGCTACTGGGATAGGGAAGCAGAAGAGATTCTGGACAAGCTCGTTCGTATGCCAGAACTTCTGGAGAACGTGCTGAGAAAGGATCCTCAGATAAGGGAGCTTTCTGAAAAATACAAAGATTACAGGAACTTCATGTACATAGGAAGAGGATACGGTTATCCCACTGCACTGGAAGGCGCTTTGAAACTGAAGGAAATAACGTACATACATGCCACAGCCTATCAGGCGGGCGAACTCAAACATGGTCCCATAGCCCTTCTGGATGTTGATTTTCCAGTTTTCGCTGTGATGCCGGACGATAGTCTGTTCTTCAAAACCAAGAGCAACGTGATCGAGTCTAAATCGAGGAATGCACCTGTGATTGTTCTGGGAACGGAGGGTAACAGAAGTCTCGAAGAGATCACAGGTGATATCATTCATGTTCCCCCAACCCATGAGAGTCTCTATCCGCTCATGATGGCTCCGGTTATACAGCTGTTTGCTTATCATATAGCGGATTTGAAAGGACTGGATCCGGATAAGCCCAGAAATCTTGCGAAGAGTGTCACTGTGGAGTGATCTGGAGGTGAAACCAGGTGATAGATGTTTTGAGGAAGATCCTGAAAAAGATCTCTGAGAAAGGCGGAGAGAACCCAGTTGTGCTCGATATGAGAAAAACACCTGTTCCAACGGATTACTTTGTGATTTTTACGGCGAATTCCTACACCCATATGAGGGCGATGAGGGACGAACTGATCGATCTGATAAAGGAATTGTCGCTACCCTTGATCTACTATGACAAAGGCGAAGAATACGAATGGTTGATCATAGATGCGGGTAGTGTTGTGATCCACATCTTCACGGAGAAAGGAAGAGATTTCTACGACCTTGAAGGACTCTGGATAGACGCGGACAGGATAAGTGTTTGAGGAGGATGAGAGAATGGCAGGAAAGTTCTGTAGTTTTTGTGGACGCGATATTCAGCAGGTGGAAAGGCTGATTGCTGGTCCCAACAACGTTTACATATGTAACGAGTGTATCGATCTGTTTCACGATCTTCTGAGAAGCGATAGAAAAGTCCGTATAAAAAACGAAATAAAAGAAATTCCAACACCTGCGGAAATCAAGGCCGAACTCGACAAATACATAATAGGACAGGAAAGGGCGAAGAAAGTCCTTTCCGTGGCCGTTTACAACCATTACAAACGGGTGTTCTCAAACCTAGATTCTAACGATGTGGAGATAGAGAAATCGAACGTTCTTCTCATCGGTCCCACGGGCACCGGGAAAACCTATCTTGCGAGAATTCTCGCCAAAATCCTCAATGTTCCATTCGCCATAGCCGATGCAACACCTCTCACAGAGGCAGGATATGTGGGAGAAGATGTGGAAAACGTTGTTCTCAGGCTGCTGGAGGCAGCGAACTTCGACGTTGAAAGGGCCCAGTACGGAATCATCTACATAGATGAAATCGACAAGATAGCCAAGAAATCCCCAAATCCTTCGATAACAAGAGATGTCTCCGGTGAAGGAGTGCAGCAAGCTCTCCTCAAGATACTGGAGGGAACGATAGCGAACGTTCCACCACAGGGTGGAAGGAAACATCCGTACCAGGAGTTCATAAAGGTGGATACGAGGAACATCCTTTTCATAGCCGGAGGAGCGTTCGACGGTCTTGAAGAAATCATAAAGAGACGTATTCAGAGTACCACCATGGGATTTGGTGCGGAGATAAAGAGCAAGAAGGAGATGAGACTTGGAGAGATCCTGAAACATGTAACACCGGACGATCTGGTACAGTACGGTCTCATTCCAGAATTTGTTGGAAGATTTCCTGTGATAGCGACGCTCGATGATCTGTCGGAAGATGATCTCATCAGGATACTGAAGGAACCGAAGAACGCCGTTGTGAGGCAGTATCAAAAACTGTTCGAAATCGACGGTGTGAAACTGGAAGTAACGGACGAAGCCCTCAGGATCATAGCGAGGAAGGCGCTCAAGAGAGGCACAGGTGCACGCGCTCTGAAAAACGTGTTTGAGGAAATGATGATAGATATGATGTTTGAACTTCCAAATTTGAAGAACGTGGAAAAGGTCGTTATCACGGAAGAAGTTGCTCTTGGAAAAGAAAAACCCATCGTTGTTATGAGGGAATCGGCATGAGAGTTCTTGGAATAGAAACGTCCTGCGATGAAACGGCGGTCGCTGTTCTGGACGATGGTAAAAACGTTGTTGTGAATTTCACAGTTTCTCAGATAGAGGTCCACCAGAAGTTTGGAGGGGTGGTGCCTGAAGTGGCGGCCAGGCACCACCTCAAAAATTTACCCATTCTTTTGAAGAAAGCTTTTGAAAAAGTCCCACCGGAGACAGTGGATGTCGTTGCGGCCACCTATGGACCTGGCCTAATCGGTGCCCTCCTCGTTGGTCTGTCCGCAGCAAAAGGACTCGCCATTTCGCTTGAAAAACCCTTCGTTGGAGTGAATCACGTAGAGGCTCATGTGCAGGCGGTTTTTTTGGCAAACCCTGATCTGAAACCACCCCTCGTTGTTTTGATGGTTTCAGGTGGGCACACACAGCTGATGAAAGTGGATGAGGACTATTCCATGGAAGTGCTGGGTGAAACGCTCGATGATTCGGCGGGGGAGGCATTCGATAAGGTGGCTCGCCTCCTCGGACTCGGATATCCTGGAGGTCCTGTGATCGACAGAGTGGCAAAGAAAGGAGATCCTGAAAAGTACAGCTTCCCTCGTCCAATGCTGGATGATGAGAGTTACAACTTCAGCTTTGCGGGTTTGAAAACCTCCGTTCTATATTTCCTCCAGAGGGAAAAAGACTACAAGGTAGAAGACGTTGCGGCTTCTTTCCAGAAGGCGGTTGTTGATATTCTCGTTGAAAAAACCTTCCGACTGGCGAGAAATCTTGGGATTGGAAAGATAGCGTTCGTCGGTGGTGTTGCCGCGAATTCTATGTTGAGGGAAGAGGTACAAAAAAGGGCGGAAAGATGGAACTACGAGGTTTTCTTTCCACCGTTGGAACTTTGTACGGACAACGCTCTGATGGTTGCAAAGGCGGGGTACGAAAAAGCAAAAAGGGGGATATTCTCCCCCTTGAGTTTGAACGCCGATCCCAACTTGAATGTTTAGTCTTTCTTTTCGCTTGAAGCGGACGCTGTTTCTTTCTTTTTCTCGCCCTTTCTTGAATCTGTTATGTAAAAGCCACTTCCCTTGAAAATAATTCCCACTCTTCCTATCGTTCTCTTCATTCTGGCACCACACTCTTCACAGATAACCTCTGGTGATTCGTTTATGCCATGCATGACCGTTGTTTCGTATCCGCATTCTTCGCAGACATATCTATAGATTGGCAAGTCTTTCACCTCCTTCAATAGTGCTTTGTCTACCTCGATAAAAAAATGGTCGGGGCGACTGGACTTGAACCAGCGACCTCCTGCTCCCAAGGCAGGCGCGCTAGCCACCTGCGCTACGCCCCGATCCATTTTTAAATGATACCATTAATCTGTCGCCAGTTCAACTCGTTTTTTCCTCATTGATATATAATTTATTATAAAAACTCGGGATAGGGTGGAGATTGATGAAGAAAGTTCTCATCGTTGACGACAGCAAATTCTGGCGGCTTGTTGTTTCTGATATTGTAAAAAATATCAAGAAAGACGTAGAGATCCTCCTTGCAGAGGGTGGAATGGATGGGTTACAGAAGGCTTTGAATCACAGGCCTGACTACTTCATCATCGATTACAACATGCCTGATTTTTCTGGACTCTACCTTTCTGTTGTTTTGAGAGAAATGAGAGCTTTCAAAGACGCAGGAATAGTCATATTGACCGCATCTTCTGACACAGTCAATCCCTTCTGGGCGAAAAAGAGTGGGGCGAACTTGTTCATAAACAAAGGAAAGAAAGAGGAAATCGAGAAAGAACTTCAGGCTTTTCTGAACACTCCGTACGAGTCTTTCAAAAACCGTGAGAGCGACGAATCTGGAAACGTTTTTCATATCGTTGAAAAGCGATTGAAGAGGGAGATTCTTGAGAAAGAAATTCTCTCTTATCTCAGGTACTCCCGCGACGAGCGATACGTGATTTCTCTTCTTGTTATGCTGTTCAGAAATTTCTCCCTGTTCGGAAGCTTCAGAGTGCTTCTTCTTTCCACAAGTGAAGGAAGGATTTACTCCTTTGGAAAATCGGTTGATAAAGAAGTTCTCAGGAAGTTTCTGATCTCCAAACTGGAAAAGCCAACATCTCCATCCTTCTGGTCCTTTTATGGTGTTTTCGGTGAGGGCTCGATTTCGGATGATAACGTTTTTGCAGTCGTGAAAGATGACGGAACAGAACTCGGGGTTATATTGTTTGAGGATGTTGAAAATCCATTCCTATTGAGAAGTGTTTTAGAGGATTCTCTTTCGAGTCTGATGGTTCTTTTCAGAAATCTGAACGACTTTCGAGATTACGTGATAGCTTCAGAAACAGACGGATTGACGGGTTTGTTTAACAAGAGGGCAATCATGAGATTTCTGGAAGAAGTTCTTCGAAACGGAAAAAATATTGCGGTAGCTATGATGGATATAGACGATTTCAAGAAGATAAACGACGCGTTCGGTCATCCGATGGGAGATGAGGTGTTGAAAACAGTGTCAAACATACTGAGAGAAACTGTTAAGAATGGAAAAGCGGGAAGATACGGTGGAGAGGAGTTCATGGTGGTGTTTGAAACGGGTGAGCGAGACGCGGTGGTAAAAACGATGGATAGCATCATGGAGAACATCAGAAATTTCGACTGGCAGAAGATATTCGGAAGTGAAAAGAAAGTAACTCTGAGTGGAGGAGTTGCGTTTTCAAAGAAAGAGTCCTCACCGGTGGAATTGATAGAGGAAGCTGACAGAAAACTTTACACAGCTAAGCGTTCTGGGAAAGATCGTTACGTGATATAATAACTGAAAAATCACAGTGGGTGATAGCATGCACGTGCTGAAGCTCGTTTCGGATCTGGAAACACCGGTTTCCACCTTCATGAAGGTTTCCAGAGGGGAAGAATTCGCTTTCCTGCTCGAAAGCGTGGAGCTCGGTTCCGCTTTCGGAAGGCATTCCTTCATAGGTATAGGTAAAAAAGACGTGCTCGTTTTCGAAAAGGGAATCTTGAGAACTTCGAATCAGCAGCTCGATTACACTTCCTCTCCTCTCAAGGCGATAAAAGATTGGCTTGAGGTCTATAGATACAGCGTCAAACACGACGAACTCCCTTCGTTCAGGGGAGGAGCCGTTGGCTTCGTCAGTTATGACTACATTTCTTACATAGAGAAAGTCAAAGTCAAAGCCTCTGTGTTTCCCACGTTTTATTTCGTGGTACCCGAGCATCTCATAATATTCGATCACCTGAAGAACAACGTCTTCATCATCAGCGATAGCCCTGAGGAACTCACATCGAAGGTCTTGAGTCCTTTTGAGGAGAAACCAGAGAAGAACGTTTTTGTGACAGAACCGGAATCGAACTTCGAAAGAGAGCAGTTCTACAAAGTGGTTGAAAAGGCCAAAAAGTACATTGTAGAAGGTGACATATTCCAGGTGGTTCTCTCCCAGGCTTTCACATTCAAAACGACGCTGGATCCGTTCTACATCTACAGGGCGCTCAGAATGATCAATCCTTCTCCCTACATGTTTTATCTGAAGTTCGGAGACACGGTCGTTTTGGGATCTTCTCCCGAAACCATGGCGAAGGTGGAAGGAGACAAGGCCACTGTGAAGCCAATTGCCGGCACCAGACCGCGGGGAAGAACTGTTGAAGAAGATCTGAAGCTGGAGAGAGAACTTTTGAACGACGAAAAAGAGATAGCAGAACACGTTATGCTCGTGGACCTTGGAAGAAACGATCTTGGAAGAGTCTGTAAAGAAGGAACCGTGCGAGTGGAGAAGAAGATGGTTATCGAGAGGTACTCCCACGTTATGCACATAGTCTCGCAGGTGAGCGGTGAACTGAAGGACGATAAAGATGCTGTGGATGTGTTCGAAGCGACTTTCCCTGCGGGGACAGTCTCTGGCGCACCCAAAGTGAGGGCAATGGAGATCATAGAAGAACTCGAACCCACCCCGCGAGGGCCATACGCTGGAGCCGTTGGGTATTTCTCTTTCCCCGATGATAAGGGAAGGATGAACATGGATTCTGCTATCACCATCAGGTCCTTTTTCTTCAAAGGTAAACAGGGATGGCTCCAGGCAGGAGCGGGTATCGTTTACGATTCCGTTCCGGAGCGCGAATATCAGGAGACTCTGAACAAACTCAGGGCTTTGTTCAGGAGCCTGGAAGTTGCGCAGAAGATCCAGGGGGGATTGTTTTGAAAAGAGTGATCGTTATAGACAACTACGATTCGTTCGTTTACAACATCGTTCAGTACATCGGTGAGGTAGAACCAGACTGTGAAATCGAAGTCTTCAGAAACGACGAGATAACGATCGAAGAGATAGAGAGAAAAAATCCCACTCACATAGTTATATCTCCTGGCCCCGGAAGACCCGAAGAAGCGGGTATCTCCGTTGATGTTGTGAGGCACTTCAGCGGGAAGGTTCCAATACTCGGTGTGTGTCTTGGACACCAGGTGATCGGCTACGCTTTTGGTGGAAAGATCGTGCATGCAAAGAGGATTCTTCATGGAAAGACATCGAAGATCGTACACAACGGAAAGGGTGTATTCTCTGGTGTGAAAAATCCACTCGTTGCTACGCGGTACCATTCACTCGTTGTTGAAGAGGCATCCCTTCCTGAAGTTCTGGAAATCACCGCCAAAAGTGACGATGGAGAGATCATGGGACTCCAGCACAAAGAACACCCAACCTTTGGAGTTCAGTTTCATCCAGAATCCGTGCTGACCGAAGAAGGAAAGAGAATCATAAAGAACTTCCTGAACATCCAGGATATTCAGGTAAAGAAAGTTTCCGAAGAAACGGAAATTGACATCGTTTCCGCTCTCAAGAAACTCGTAGAATTTGAAGATCTCACTTTTGAAGAGAGCCGTCAGGTGATGAACTTCATCATGTCCGGGAATGCCACGGACGCTCAAATCGCGGGTTTCCTTGTGGCACTCAGGATGAAAGAGGAAACGGGAGACGAACTCGGTGGAATGGCCAGCGTCATGCGAGAAAAATCGATTCATATAAAAGCACCTTCTCCAAGAACGGTCGACACCTGCGGAACCGGTGGAGACGGTTTTGGCACGTTCAACATTTCAACGGCAACAGCTTTTGTCGTTGCTGCAGCCGGTATCCCCGTTGCAAAACACGGTAACCGGTCTGTCTCGAGCAAAGTGGGAAGTGCCGACGTTCTCGAAGCCGGTGGGTACAAGCTTGAAAAGACACCGGAGGAAATGGAGAGAGAGCTCAGAGAAACTGGGTTTTCTTTCCTTTTCGCACCGCTTCTTCATCCAGCGATGAAGCACGTGATGCCCGCAAGAAGACAGCTGAAGATCAGAACGGCTTTCAACCTCCTTGGTCCCATAACGAACCCCGCCAGAGTGAAGTACCAGATGGTAGGGGTCTTCGATCTTTCCTTTGCTTCGAAACTCGCAACGGCTCTTCAACGTCTTGGTACAGAGCGTTCGGCAGTGGTCAACGGAGGTTTCACGGACGAACTCACCACGTGTAGTGAAAACAATGTACTCCTCGTTACCCAGGAAGAGATCGTTCCTATGACGCTGGATCCCGAAGAACTTGGGTTGAAGAGAGGAGATCCGGAAGAGCTGAAGGGACCTTCCGATCCAAAAGAGGCGTACCGGTTGATGGAAAGTGTTCTGAAAGGAGAAGCCAGCAGAACACAGGTGGAGACGGTGGCTCTGAACGCAGGGGTTGTCTTCTGGCTTGTGGGTGAGTGCGACACCATAAAGGACGGTGTCGGAAAGGCTCTCGATCTCATCAGAACGGGCGAGGCCTACAAGAAAATGAGGGAGGTAATGGACTATCAGAAGGCTCTGGGAAATAGTTGAGACCAAAAAGAAAGATATTCTGGAGATAAACGACGAGAACTTGATCGTTCAAAGAAGGAACCACAGATTTCTGGAAGTTCTGTCAGGAAAAGAGAGAGTAAAGATCATAGCGGAATTCAAGAAGGCTTCTCCATCCGCTGGAGATATAAACGCTGGTGCTTCTCTGGAAGATTTCATAAAGGTATACGACGAGCTGGCAGATGCGATCAGCATCCTCACGGAAAAGCACTATTTTAAAGGAGATCCTGCCTTCGTAAGAGCAGCGAGAATCCTGACTGACAAACCCATCCTCGCCAAGGACTTCTACATAGACACGGTTCAGGTGAAACTGGCTTCCAGTGTGGGAGCAGACGCCGTTCTTATCATCGCTCGAATACTCACTGTGGAGCAGATAAAAGAGATCTATGAAGCGGCGGAAGAACTCGGGATGGACAGTCTTGTAGAAATCCACTCCAGAGAGGATCTGGAGAAGGTCTTTTCTGCGATCAGACCGAAGATAATCGGTATCAACACGAGAGATCTGGACACTTTTGAGATAAAGAAAAATGTGCTGTGGGAACTTCTGCCACTCGTTCCGGATGATACGGTTGTGGTGGCGGAGAGTGGAATAAAAGATCCCAGAGAACTCAAAGATCTGCGAGGAAAGGTGAACGCGGTTCTCGTTGGTACATCCATCATGAAATCTGAAAATCCAAGAAAATTTCTGGAAGAGATGAGAGCATGGTCAGAGTGAAGATCTGTGGGATAACGAACCTGGAGGATGCACTGTTTTCTGTGGAAAGTGGTGCTGACGCGGTGGGCTTCGTTTTCTATCAAAAGAGCAAAAGGTACATCTCCCCTGAAGATGCCAGAAGGATTTCTGTTGAATTACCTCCTTTCGTCTTTCGTGTGGGAGTCTTTGTGAACGAAGAACCAGAAAAGATTCTGGATGTAGCCTCTCACGTTCAGCTGAACGCGGTCCAGTTGCATGGAGAAGAACCAATTGAACTGTGCAGGAAGATAGCAGAGAAGATACTGGTGATAAAAGCGGTTGGGGTTTCGAACGAGCAAGATATAGAACGTGCTTTGAACTACAGGGAATTTCCGGTTCTTCTCGATACGAAGACACCGGATTATGGGGGAAGTGGAAAGACGTTCAACTGGTCTCTGATACTCCCGTACAGAAACCAGTTCAGGTATCTTGTGCTGTCGGGAGGCTTGAATCCTGAGAACGTTAGAAGTGCGATAAACGTGGTGAGGCCTTTTGCGGTAGATGTATCTTCCGGTGTTGAGGCCTTCCCAGGAAAGAAAGATCACGATTCAATAAAGAAGTTCATTAAAAATGCAAAGGAGTTGTGAGAATGAAAGGTTACTTCGGTTCTTACGGAGGTCAGTACGTTCCTGAAATTCTCATGCCCGCGCTCGAGGAACTCGAGGCAGCCTACGAGGAAATCATGAAGGATGAATCTTTCTGGAGGGAGTTCAACGACCTTCTGAGGGATTACGCTGGTCGTCCCACGCCTCTTTACTTTGCCAGAAGGTTGAGTGAAAAGTACGGCGCGAAAGTTTATCTGAAGCGCGAAGATCTTCTTCACACAGGTGCTCACAAGATAAACAACGCCATAGGTCAGGTGCTTCTCGCGAGGAGAATGGGAAAGACAAGGATAATAGCGGAGACAGGGGCGGGACAGCACGGTGTTGCCACCGCGACGGCTGCTGCGCTCTTTGGAATGGAGTGTGTCATATACATGGGCGAAGAAGACACGATCAGACAGAAACCCAACGTTGAGAGAATGAAACTCCTCGGTGCAAAAGTGGTTCCCGTGAAGAGTGGAAGCAGAACGCTGAAAGACGCCATAAACGAAGCTCTTCGGGACTGGATCACGAACCTTCAAACCACCTATTACGTCATTGGATCCGTCGTGGGTCCTCATCCTTATCCAGTTATCGTGAGGAACTTTCAGAAGGTGATTGGTGAAGAAACAAAGAAACAGATCCTCGAGAAGGAAGGAAGATTGCCGGATTACATCGTTGCGTGTGTTGGAGGGGGAAGCAACGCCGCCGGTATCTTCTATCCGTTCATAGATTCCGGTGTGAGACTGATTGGGGTGGAGGCTGGCGGAGAAGGTCTCGAAACCGGCAAGCATGCAGCCTCCCTTCTCAAAGGGAAAGTTGGATACCTACATGGGAGTAAAACCTTCGTTCTTCAAGACGATTGGGGCCAGGTTCAGGTGACACACTCGGTTTCGGCGGGACTGGACTATTCCGGTGTAGGTCCTGAACACGCTTATTGGAGAGAGACTGGAAAAGTTCTGTACGATGCGGTGACGGATGAAGAGGCTCTCGATGCTTTCATCGAACTTTCAAGGCTGGAAGGGATCATTCCAGCACTCGAAAGCTCGCACGCACTGGCTTATCTGAAAAAGATCGATATAAAGGGTAAGATCGTCGTTGTGAACCTTTCAGGGCGCGGCGACAAGGATTTAGAATCAGTTTTGAACCATCCGTACGTCAGGGAGAGGATAAGATGAAGGGCTTTATTGCATACATCCCCGCTGGATTTCCCGATCTTGAAACAACAAGGAAAATACTGATCGCTCTCAACGAACTCGGCATCACAGGTGTGGAGATAGGAGTTCCGTTCTCCGATCCGGTCGCAGACGGTCCTGTTATTCAGCTTGCCCACAGCGTGGCTTTGAGAAACGGTGTCACTATAAAAAAGATTCTGGAGATGCTGAGTGAAATATCTGTTGATTACGATCTCTACCTGATGAGTTATCTGAATCCGATAGTGAACTATCCAGAGGGAAAAGAAAAACTCCTCGATGAATTGAAAAAACTCGGTGTGAAGGGCTTGATCATACCTGACCTGCCCTTGAGGGAGGTAAAGAACGTCGATATAGCGTATCCCATAGTTCCCTTCGTTGCACCGAACACCAAAGACGAGGAAATAGATTTGATCAATTCCGTTCAGGCTCCGTTCGTCTATTACATATCCCGGTACGGTGTCACAGGTGAGAGGGAAGACCTTCCTTTCGCGGATCACATAAAGAGGGTGAAAGAAAGAATAAAACTTCCTCTCTTCGTGGGTTTTGGAATCTCCAGGCACGAACAGGTGAAAAAGGTGTGGGAGATCGCCGACGGTGTGATCGTCGGAAGTGCTCTTGTGAGAATAATGGAAGAAAATCCGAAGGATGAGATTCCCAGGAAGGTTGTTGAGAAAGTAAAAGAACTCCTCGGAAAATGAAAACCCCGCCCGCGCGGGGTTTTTCACACGTATTGGTAACCATCCACGATCTTTCTTTCGCTCATCAAGTGTCTCTGGACGTACTGACCACAGTTACTGCCGATCTTGTTCTCCTCGAGTTCACCGATACTCAGGATCACTTCAAAACCAGCTTTTTTGAGCTCCTCTATGAAGTTCCGATGCTTCAGAAGTTCTTTTCTTTCGACGTCAACATCTGAATTCAGATTGTTCTCCTTTGAACGATAGGTGGGGTTCACCGGTGTGATTTTCACAAGGAACTTCTCGGGATCGAAAACTCTTATGATGACTTTCGGGTCCAGCGAGTACTCCTGTGCCACAGCGAAATTCAAGGTGATTTTTCTGTCGTTTTCTTTCACGAACCGCTTTCCGAACTCTGATATCTTTTCGAGAGACCATTTTTTGACGGGAATGATTTGGTCTCTTTCTTTCTCGTCTGTAGAGTGAATGGAAAACTGAAGCTGGAACTTACCTCTGTAGTGTTTTTCCTTTATTTTAAGAAGATCTTCGAAGAAAGAATCCGTCCCGCAAGGGGCAACTGTGGAGATCGAAGGCATCAGTCCCGGTGCTTCGTACCTTGCTGGAAGTTCCTTCAGAACATCGAGAACGGCTTCGTTCAGTGCGGGCTCTCCCATCCTTGCAAATTGTATTTTGAACTTCTCCGAAGGGATCCTTCCGTTTGGGTACCTGCTCTTCACCAGAAAATCGATCTGTTCGAAGATTTCATCGGCGGAGAGTTTACCTCTGTAGAAACCTCCAGCGTCGCACATGAGACATCCCACGGGACATCCAGCGAGTGTTGAAACGATGAGAACCCATTTCTTTTCGCGGGGAACGGGGGGCTGAATCGATTCAACGAATTCCACCAGATTTCCCCTGGAAGTTTCTCCAAGATACACGTATGCGACTTCTTCTTTTCCTACTCTCTTGAGAATTTTCACAGAAATTGTTTGCAAAAGCCCATCCCCTTTAGGGGATTGGGAGGAAGCAGACATGTGTACCACCTCCAGATTCAATAGTGTTAATATATAGATGAGGTGATTGAACAAATGACTGTGACTCTGACCTGTAGATTCAAACTCGAACTCAGCAAGGACCAAAAACAGCAGTTCCTGGATATTGCGACGGCTTACACAAACGCCGTCAACTATGTGCTCGAACAAAACCTCAAGGACAAATCGACGAACGTCAAAAAACTCCACAGACTTTACTACAAAACCATCCGCGAAGACTTCGACCTTCCAGCACAGATGGCTATTAACGTAAACAGAGACGTCTCTGCAATGTACAAAACTCTCTGGGCTCAGTTCAAAGAACTCAAGCGCCGCAAACCTGATTCGAAGGCAGTCAAGAAATTCTGGGATAAACCACCGAAGCGAAAGAGCTTGATCGTCAAATACACGTACAACCGAACTGCAAGCTTCAAAAAGATCAACGGAGAGTGGCACGCTTCTTTGTCCACACTTCAAGGTCGAATCAAATGGATCCCGATGAAAGGCTGGTCCAAACACTTTGAGTACCTCAAGTCTTGCAAGATCGGCGATCCGATACTGACTTACGACAAATCATCCAAAACCTTCTTCTTGCTTGTTCCTGTGACTCTTGAAGTTCAGGAACATCAACCAAAAGAAATCGTCGGTGTTGACGTTGGAGAAAGACACATTGCTGCTGTTGCTTCTACCAAAGGCACCAGGTATCTGATAGACCTTCCTGAAGAGTTCAAACAAAGAAAACAACACTATCAGCGTCTGCGCTCTGAGCTCATGTCAAAAGGCACTCGCTCTGCTAAGAGAAAGCTTGCCAGGATCAGCAGGCGAGAGAAACGGTTCACTGAGAACGTACTGCACATCATTGCAAAAAAGCTCACCACAAGCCACCCTGGTGCCAGGTTTGTTCTCGAAGACCTGACTCAGATCAGAGCTAACAGAATCACCTACCGCGGCAAAGACAAAGAAGCAAGAAGACAGTCAGAACAATGGCCGTTTGCAAGTCTTCAGCAAAAGATAGAGTACAAAGCGAAATTGTACTACGGAGTTCAGTCCGAAAAGGTCGACCCCAGCTACACCTCGCAAACCTGTCCCAGGTGCGGCCACGTCTCGAAAGAAAACAGACCAGACCATGGAGAGCGTTTTGTATGTCAAAGCTGCGGCTACGAAGAACACGCAGACATAGTTGGTGCGATCAACATAGCCCTGAGAGTTCTTGCCAAAGACCAGCAGGTCAATCTTGAAAAGCTTTTAGGGGCCGTTGTCAGCCGGCCTGATGCTCCCCGTTTGGGTTGAGCAAGCCCTCCTTCAGAGGGAGGGTAGCTGACACTGTTCCCTCTCTTCTCAGGATCTCCATCGCTGTTTCGATGGCACTGCCCATCGCTATCGATACCTGCCTGAAGCCACCTCTCGCATCTCCGACGATGAAATTTCTTTCTCCAGGTTCAACGAAAGAAGTGTTTGGAACCCTGCCTACAGACAAAAGGAGAGCGTCGAAGGTGAAAACACCGTGTTCTGTTTTCAGTTTAACCATTTTGCTTTCTTCTTCCACTTTGAGGATGGGGCATCTTTCATGATAATAGAATTTCTCGTATTTTTTCGCTCTCTCGACCAGAAGGGGAAGCGCTCTGATTCTGCTGCCTCTGTTGAAAAGATGTACCTCTTTTCCTCTCACAAGAGCGTTCAAAGCACTGTCGAATGCAGCGTCTCCTGCTCCATAGATTGCGAGTTTTTCGAATTCTGGAAGATCGATGAACTCATAGACCACCTTCTCAGATACTTCGAACTCTGGAATTCTCCTTGGAATCGTGCCGCTTGCAACGATCACGTAGTCGAACGAATGAATTTCTCTTTCTGTCAGAATTTTTTCGTTTTCCACTTTTACAACTTCTTCCCATATGAGTTCAGCACCAGATTCAAATAATCTTTTCTCCAGTGTTTTGCAGATCTCTTCACCGGAGGCTGGAGGCAAAACCGGGATGTTTTCAACGAGATGGGCGTTCCGCAAAAGTCCTCCCACCCTGTTTTTTTCGAACACTGTAACGTGAACGTTGTACCTCCTCAGAAACACAGCGGCTGCTACTCCCGCTGGCCCTGCTCCAACGATTCCAACGCGCACAGGATCTCCTCCGTCTTAGCGATGTACGCAACTCCATGTGCCAGGTTTTTCAGTGAAGAGAAGTGGTACCATTCGTTTTTATCCCACAGAGCGTCTTCCACCATTATCACTTCGAAGTTTCTCACAAAAGCGCTTCGGGCTGTAGTTTCACAGCAAAGATGTGTCATCACACCTGTTATGATCAGCTGGTTGACGTTTCTTGCTCTGAGCTCTTCTTCGAGTTTCGTTGAATAAAACGCGTCGTACGTGTTCTTTTCAAAAAGAAGAACATCGGAAAAAACGGGAACGGCCCACCTTTTATCCACTTCGTTTCCCCACCACTTCTTCATCATCGGAGACGCTCCCACGTGGACCGTGGCTATCACGGGAAGTTTCGCTCTTTCGAAGGAGATCTTCAGTTTTCTGATGTTTTCGATAGCAACCTCCACTCCCCGAAGGTATGCTGGGGAGTCAGGAGAGGTGAAATAATTTTGAAGATCGATGATGAGAAGTGCCGGCCTTTTCAAAGTGAATCTTTTCTTTTCTCTTTCTGGGAAATAAAACATACTACATCAAGAGTTTGAGTACGTTTCCCGCATTTTCCATTCTGAAGAGAATTCCGGTCAGTGCCGTCTGTCTCAAAATGTCTTCCTTCGTTGACTCGAGGAGAAGTTCTGCCACGCTCGGTTCGAAAAGGCTTTCTGTTTTGAAGAGCTCCGTGTAGCTGTTCATCACACTTCTTGCTGAAGACTCCAGCCTGTTCATCCAGGATCCAACGTTTCCTCTGATCTGAGAGATGTTTTCCAGAGCTTGATCTATGGTTTCAAGAGATCTTTGTGCTCCTTCGAAGGTGGAAAGGTCCACTTCAAACAGTTCGGAGAGAGTCTCTTCGAGGTTTGGTATGTTCACCGTTACGTTCTGTCCTTCATTGGGTCCAGTTTGGATCACAAGGTTTCGAACGTCTCCGGCGAGCACCCTCTGTTCGTTGTAAGTTGTCTGCTGGATAATCCTTTTCACACCGCGCATTATCTCCTCGTATTCTTTCTGTATCATGGATCTTTCTGCGTCTGTGAGAGTAGCGTTCGAAGCCTGAACGGCGAGTTCTCTTGCCCTCTGAAGCGCTGTTGATATGCTTTCAAGTCCCGCGTTGGCCGTTTTCAGAAGACCTATTCCGTTGTATATTTGTGAAAGTGTCGTTTTGTATCCTTCTATCTGTCCTCTCAATTTCTGCTGAACGGCAAGTTCAGATACTGTGTTGAAGAGGAAACTTCCCGGTGTGGGGGCTTTTCTTTCAAGGCTGAGTTGCTGAATGTACCGCATCAGACTTACGTCGTTCACCCTCATCCTAAATCCCCCCTTTCCATAATGAATTTTATCAGAACGTGCAAAGAAAACTACGTGATAAGAATAGTAAAGAACGACTGGCTTTACAAATCATCCGCGATCTTGTCAGCGAAAGCCAAACTGGAAAGATCGTGGTGAAAGATCTCAACATTTAAGGCAAAGCGCTGTGGGATCAAAGTGATAAAAGCAAGCAGATACTATCCCTCAAGTCAGCTATGCAGTGAATGTGGATACATAAATAAAGAAGCCAAAGAGTGGAGCGCATCATGATAGGGACGCTGCAAAGAATCTAGCCAGGTATGGCTTGATGCTATCAGTAGGGCGGGAGCCGTCCGAGTTCATGCCCGTTGACCGTGCTCTGGCGGCGGAACCTAAAAAGGGTCTACGAGCCATCACGGGTTGAAGCAGAAAACCCTACCTCATAGGAGGCAGGATGGTTCACCATTCGTATCTTTTCATTCTAAGAAGGAGCAGAGCCGCTGCAAACTGTATTACGAAAGAGAACAGTATCAGATAGAACCGGTTGATATCATAGAGTGTTCCCATGATCCACGATCCAGAGAACCAGAAAACACCGTACACGGTGAAGAACATTCCGTAAGCGAATCCACGCTTTTCTGCAGGTACGATCTTCGCTACAACCGCTCTCATGATCGATTCCTGCGCTCCCATACCGATTCCCCAGAGAATCACTCCGGCAAAGATGAGCGGAAAACTGTTCGAAAAAGAAAGCACGGGAAAGAAAGAAGAGAGAAGAACCGCGTAGGCCAGGGCAACGAAACCCTTTTTATCGAACAAATGACCGAAAACCAGCGCAGCCACCGCATCCACGGCCATCGCGAGTGAGTAAGTCGCAGGAACGAAGAAATCTTTTGCGACTTCGAAACTCTTCATGTGGTATGCGATGATGGGAAAATCAGCGAAAGCAAAGGCCACCATAGAAACGATGGTAAGATAGAACCAGTAAGTCTTTCCCAGATTTCGATCCACTGGATTGTCTTTCTTCTTTTTCATTTCCTGAGGAGCCGGGAAAGTTATACGTGCTGTGAGGAGAAGAACCATTGCAACGAGAGCCGGTATGAGAAGAATGAAGAAGCAGAACCTGTAGCTTTTTCCAAATGCGAGGGCGAATGTGAGCGCAAGAGGTCCCAAGATGGCACCGATCTGATCTAGCGCCTCATGAATGCCAAAGCCTTTGCCCATTCCAACTTCTTCCGAAGCGAAAGAGAGCAAGACATCCCTTGCGGGAGTTCTCAGGGCCTTCCCAAATCTTTCGGCGATGATGAGAACAAGCGCTGCCTGCCAGTTTCCTGCGAGTGCAAGAGCCGGCACCGCAAAGAGATTTATCGTGTATCCCAGGATGGTGAAAAGCCAGTACTTTCGCGTCTTATCGCTCAGAATTCCCGAAATCAATCTGAAGGCGTATCCTGTGAGTTCACCGAGCCCTACGGCAAATCCAAGAACCGCAGCGCTCGCTCCCAGTGTCTTCATGAACGGTCCAATGATGCTCCTTGCACCTTCGTAAGTAACGTCTGCAAAGAGGCTGACCAGTCCCAAAAGCACGATGAATAGGAAGGCCTTTTTTCTGGACATAACATCCCTCCTCACCAGGGTCTTCTCAAAAGATAGTATAATGTAGTTGGAGGGATAAAAATGAAGTGGATCGAAATTTACAAAAAACTCGTGAACATCGACACAGGACCCGATCTTCCATTCGAGGAGAAACTGAGGCGAACGTCGTTTTTGACAGAGATTCTCGAAGATCTTGGTTTTAGAGTGGAAAAGAGAGAAGCCGTTTATGTAGCCTTCCGTGGAAAACCGCCTTACATCACCCTCATAGGACATCTCGACACTGTCTTTCCCGAAGGTGAATCGAAGAGAAGACCTTTCGTGGTAGAGGGAAATATCGCCAAAGGTCCTGGTGTTTGTGACATGAAAGGGGGAGTCGTGATTCTTCTCGAGTCTTTGAAAAGATTCCTCCAACAGAACGAAACCGATCTCTGCGTGATCCTGAACGTGGATGAAGAACTGGGATCACCGCTCAGTGGAGAAGTGTTCAAAGAAGTTTCCGGTATGAGTTCCCACTGTCTATCCTTCGAGCCTGGAAGAGAAAACGGAGAGCTCATATCCTCCAGAAAGGGAATCATCTCACTGTGGTTGTTCGCTTGTGGAAAAAAAGGACACGCTTCGAGACTGGACGAAGGAGCCAACGCGATCGTTGAATTGGCTTTCAAAGTGGTGGAACTCACTTCACTGAACGGAAAACTTCCAAACCTTACTCTGAATCCAACAATCGTAAAGGGTGGTGCTGGGAGCAACTTGACACCAGACAAAGCGGAGGTTTATTTCGATGTCAGATACTACGACGGCAAAGAATATGAGTTTCTCGAAGAAACACTGAAACGACTCTCCGCTGTACAGCCTGAAGCGAACGTTTCTTACAACTTGAAACTCAGAAGGCTTCCTATGAAAGAAGATCCTGATTTTGTGAATATCGTGAGGATGTCTGCCGAAGAGATGGGAATGACTGTGAGTTTTGTGAGGGCAACGGGTGGAGGTGACGTGGCGTTTTTCTCGCAGAACGGCGTCCCTTCCATAGACGGCCTGGGTATTCCCGGTGGTAAGATGCACTCCGAGGATGAATACGCAAGACTCGATCAATTTGAAGATAGGGTGAATCTGGTTGTACATCTTTTGAGAAAACTTGGAGGTGAAAAAAATGTTCGTTGATACAACCTTAAGAGATGGGCATCAATCTCTGATCGCGACGAGGATGAGAACGGAAGATATGCTGCCTGCTCTCGAAGCGTTCGACAGAATGAATTTTCACTCCATGGAAGTCTGGGGAGGAGCAACCTTCGATGTCGCCGTTAGATTTCTGAACGAAAATCCATGGGAGAGGTTGAAAAAGATAAGAGAGGGTTTGAAGAACACGAAGATTCAGATGCTTCTGAGAGGACAGAATCTCGTTGGCTACAGGCACTACGCGGACGATGTTGTGGAGCTTTTCATAAAGAAAGTGGCGGAGTATGGACTGGATATCATACGTATCTTCGATGCGCTGAACGATGAAAGAAACCTGCAGAAATCTATTGAAGAGTCAAAAAAGCACGGTCTTCATGTTCAGGTAGCGATCAGTTACACGGTGAGTCCTGTCCACACTCTCGATTACTATCTTGACTTCGCAAGAAAACTTCTGGATATGGGAGTGGACTCGATTTGTATAAAGGACATGGCGGGGCTTCTCACTCCAAAAAGGGCTTACGAACTCGTCAGGGCTTTGAAGGAGAAATTCGGTGTTCCCGTTGAGGTCCATTCTCACTGTACCACGGGCTTTGCTCCCCTTGCGTATCAAGCGGCTTACGAAGCAGGGGCGGATTTCTTCGATACGGCTATTTCTCCGTTTTCCATGGGAACGTCTCAGCCAACTTTTGAAACCATGTATTACGCCTTCAAAGGAAACGGAAAAGAGGATTTTGACAGAGAAGCGCTGAAGTTTCTGGTAGATCACTTCACGAAAGTGAGAATGAAATACGTTGAGTACGACGTGGGGATGAAGTATCCAGATTCGAGGATCATATTCTCACAGATTCCCGGTGGGATGTACTCCAACCTTCTCAAACAGCTGAAGGAGCAGAGAATGGAGCACCTGCTGGATAAGGTCCTCGAAGAGGTTCCGAGGGTTCAAAAAGACCTCGGTTATCCACCACTCGTCACACCAACGAGTCAGATCGTGGGTGTTCAGGCGTTTCTCAACGTGGTCTATGGTAGATACGAGCGAGTAACCAACGAAACGAGGAACTACGTGAAAGGGCTTTATGGCAGACCACCCGCACCGATCGATCCTGATCTGGTGAAAAAAATTCTTGGTGATGAGAAGCCTATAGATTGCAGACCTGCCGATCTTCTGGAACCCGAACTGGATAAAACAAGGAAAGAGTTGGGAATACTTGTCGAAACGGACGAAGACCTCCTCATCGCCGTGATCCTGGGAGAGGTTGGCAGGAAATTTTTGAGGAAGAAGTACGAGGAGAAGATCGGCGTGGACTTCAACTATCTCGAGTCTCTCTCTGACTTTACCGATGACATGCCGGTGTATCCAGTGTGAATTTCAAAAACGTTGTGGTTTCCTTCTCTTCCGTAAATGATTCTGAATCCGTGCATTTCAAAAAATTCCCTTGCGAGGTACAGGCCCAGTCCTGTACCTTTGCTTTTTTTCTTTTTCTCGAAGAGGTTTGCGCGCACCTCGTAGGGAATCTCTGGCCCGGGACCTTTCACAATGACTCTGTCTTTTTTCACATAGACTTCCACCGGTCCCGAAGAGTACTTCACGGCGTTTTCTATCACGTTGTAAAAGGCTCTGAAAAGTTTCACGGGATCAGCTTCGACTATCACAGCGTCATTGTATTTGAAACTGACCATCCCAGGGAATTTTTCTACCACATCGTTCACGAGTTCGACGAGATTTACAGGCTCTTTTCTCAACCTTTCGAGACCGGCTTCGAGCCTGGCGAATTCGTAGAATTCTTCTATGATCTTCTGCAGATTTTCGTCCTCAACCTTGTTCCATATGAGCGATTTCACATCATGCACAAAACCGGTGACGATGTCTTTCAATTTTTCTGTTTCTTTTTCCTGAATCAGCGAATTTTCAACTACTGAGTTCACCTCTTCGGCGAGTTTCGTGATCTCGTCGTTCAGGAAGTCTTCAAATCGGCTTTTTCTGGCCACGGATTCCCTGAGCTTCCTCAATCTACTGGTCACCAAAATATGGGTAGTGAGGCTGACAAAGAGCGCTGAAAAAAAGGAGAAAACAACGACATCCACAAAATCCATCCTGTTTCCCCAAAAAATTCCGAGTAAAGCGATGTTCACAAGAAAGGTAATGAGAAAAGTTCTCAGAGAAATCATCTTTCTCCCCCCGTGAACATGTAACCCACACCCCAGATGGTCTTTATGTATCGAGGACGATTTGGGTCGTCCTCTATGGCTTTTCTGATTCTCTTTATGACCGTATCCACAACCCTTGGTGAGACAGGGTCTTCCCAGAAGGTCTCCAAGAGTTTCTCTCGCGCGACGACTTTCCCGGCGTTTTCTGCAAGAAAGAGCAGTATCTCGAATTCTTTTTTGGGAAGATGTATTCTTTTCCCTCTTAAAAACACAGCAAAACCAGTGGCATCTATCTTCAGATCTCCGAAGTCGTACAGTCCCTTCTTTTCCCTCTCCAGAAACCTTTTCGCTCTTGCAAGAAGTATTTCCGGGTTGAACGGTTTTGTCACGTAGTCGTCCGCCCCCGCTTCGAATCCTTTCAGAACGCTTTCATCATCGGAAAGGAGCGTAAGGAGTATCACCCAGGTTTCGGGTCGGGTTTCTTTTATCATCCTGCAGATCTCGTAACCGCTGTAGTCTGGAAGCATGACGTCCAAAACCACAACATGAAAGACTTCCTCGTCGTTCAAAAAATCTTCTCCTGTGAGGAAGGTTTTTACCTCTCCCAGTTGCTGGAGTTTCTCACTCACCGTTTTCAAAATGTTTCTGTCGTCATCCACAACGGCTATCTTCCACATCATGAGAATTTTAGCATTGGAAGGAAAGAAACGAAAGCGATGATCACAACAACCGGACCTGGTGGTAGGTCGAGAGTGTAGGCAGTCAGAAACCCCACGAAGAAAACGCCGGTGCTGAAGATGACGGATATCACTGTGAGTGACCAGAGAGATTTTCCGAATATCTTCGAGACGAGTCCCGGGAGGATCAGAAGTGCACCTGTGAGGATCACACCAACCACTTTGACGGTCGTCACCACGGCGATAGCGATGAACGACGTGATCAGAAAACGGATTAGATCCGTTTTTATGCCATAGAACCTGGCCATTTTTTCATCTACTATGAAATACTTGATGTCCCATCTGAACACCGCGGTAAGGATCACACTCAGAGTGAGAACAACAGCCGTTATCACGACGTCGGTGTTGTTCACAAGGAGCACGTCGCCAAACAGATACCCCATCACATCTGTCTGATACCTTCCCGAAACAGAAAAGAGCACCACCCCGACGGCCATGAAGAAGGGAAGGAGGATACCTATGGCACTGCTTTCGCTGATCTTGGAGCGAGAAAAGAGACTCACCGCAAAAGCGAAAAGAAGTGCCGTGGCAAAGGCGATCAATCTGTGGTCCGCTCCTGTGAGAGTGGCTACGGCAAGCCCGGCAAAGACCGCGTGTGCGGTTCCATCTCCTATGAACTCCATTCTTCTAAAAACCACTATTGGAGAAACAAGGCCCGATAGAGATGCGACCAGAATTCCCCCAACGAAAGCTGTCCTTAAGAAACTGTACTCAACGAGATCGTGAAAGAAACTCAATCTCTTCCCCTCCCATGGTAGATCTCGTAGTGTCTTGTTCCTCTGATCCATATGTCGAAGTCTGTGAAGATTTTCTTGAGGTCTTCGGGATTGATCGTTTCAGTGGGACCGTGGCAGTGAAGGGTCTTGTTGAGACACAGGATGGTACTGCATTCTTTGAACACCATGCCGATGTCGTGGCTGACCATGATGACTGTGATATTTTTTTCTTTCCTAAATCGGTTCAGAAGCTCGTAAAAGGAAGCCTTCCCCATTTCATCCACTCCAGCCTCAGGTTCGTCCAATACGAGAATATCTGGATCTGAAAGAAGAGCCCTCGCGAGTGATAGTCTCTGGAATTCACCACCTGAGAGGTTTTTTATCAGATCGTTTTCTTTGTGAAGGATCCCCACATCTTTCAAGGTCGATCTCACCTTTCCCCAGTCTATCTTTCTGTACCTGCCGTACATTCCCATCGCAGCGAACTCTTTTACGGTGATGGGAAACTCTCTCTGAACCTGATGGAGCTGTGGAAGGTAACCTATCTTCCCCCTGACTTTTACCTTGCCTTCATAATTCTTTATCTCCCCCACCAGAATTTTTACAAGCGTGGTTTTCCCTGCCCCGTTCGGGCCGATTATTCCAACGAATTCTCCTTCTTCCACGGAGAAGGTTACATTCTTCAGGATCTCAAAATCGTTTATTCTGTAGGTCAGATTCTTCACCTCTACGATTTTCATTTCAGGGCCTCCTGGATCACAGAAAGATTCTTCCTCAGGAGTTCCACGATCGTCTTTTCTCCGTTCACTCCGAGGGGATCGAGCACGAAGCTTTTCATTCTCAGTTCTTTTTCGAGGCTCGAAAGAATCTCTGCCGGCTGCTGCGGTTCCCTGAACAGGGCAGCAATCTGTTCTTTTTTCCTGAGGATCTCTTTGATCGTGGAAAAACTCGTGCTGTGTTCATGACCGCTGGAGAGTGGTATCAATTCCAGGCCGAATTCCTTGAAGAAGTACGTAAAACTCGGATGAGCCATCACTACCGTTTTTCCGGTGTAAGGGAGGAGTGTTTTGAAGGAATCTCTGATCACGGTGTCTAGGTCGCTTATGATCTCTTCTGCTTTCTGTTTTATTTCGCTCTTTTTTTCTGGGAATTTTTCGATGAGAACCTGGTACAGTCCAGGAACGATGTAGTATTTGAGGAAGAAAGGATCGAGCCAGATGTGAGGGTTCTCGTCGATGAGAAGAAGTGCTGGAATGAAGTCTGAAACGAAAACTGTCTTTTCTTTGTATTTTTCCAAATACGTTTCCAATCCGAGTCCGTTCGCTACGATCAGATCCGATTCTTCCAGAGTCTTAGCGTCGGAAGGCTTTAGTGAAAACAAGTGTGGATTTGCTCCAGGGGGAACAAGGAGCTTTACGCTCGCTGTATCACCGAGTAGCTGAGAAACGATGAGATAGTACGGGTTTATCGTGGTCACGATAGTTTTGCCGAAACTCAAAACAGCGACAATGAGTACTAGAAGGAGAAGAATCCTCTTCATTTTTCCACCTCCTTTTTGCATTCCTTACAGATTCCGTGAATCAAAAACAGATGACTTTCTTCAGAGAAATCGTACTTTTTCTGGAGTTTTTCAAGAAATTCATCCACGCATTCTTCGAAAGGAAAGAGCTTCCCGCATTTCTCACAGATCAAAAAGTGATAGTGTCTTTTCTTCTTGAAGAAGTATCTCGGGCCACCCACACTGAAAGAACCCACGAGGTTTCTTTCCTCTAAAAACTTCAATGCCCTGTAGACCGTGGAGAGGTTCACATCCAGTTTTCGATGTATCTCCTCGGCAGTGAGAGGGACTCTGGAAGATTCGATTATCTCAAGAACGGCTTCCCTGTTTTTTGTCATCCTCATACTCTCACCTGCAAATGCAAAGCATTTGCAAGTTATATTGTACTACACACAGTTGCTGATTTCAAGATATCATTCAAACATTGTACTGATGATATATTTCTCAGTATTCATCGTGCTCTCCGATTATACCGTATTATGGTATAATGAAAATGGATGGCAGATGTCGTATTCGTCGAAGCTGAGTTCTTCGATTTTTTTAAGGGGTTTATTTTAGAAAATATAACTTTGTTAAAACAAAAATCAGGAGGTGATTCGATTGAAGGTGAAATACTACACCAGCATAACACAGGTGGAACAATTGTCTCCTGAAGAAAGAGAGAGGTTGAAGAGGGTAGAGGAAAAGTACCGATTCAGAGCCAACTCTTATTACTTGAGTCTCATAGACTGGTCAGACCCTGATGACCCTATCAGGAAGATCATAGTACCCGAGAAGGACGAGCTAGAAGAATGGGGAACGCTGGATGCTTCTAACGAAAAATCTTACACCGTTGCGAAGGGGCTTCAGCACAAATACCCGGACACGGCCCTCTTTCTTGTGAACGATGTTTGTGGTGGATTTTGCAGATTTTGTTTCAGGAAGAGACTCTTCATAAACGTTGGAGCCGAAGTCATACGAGACATCACACCTCAACTCGATTACATCCGCACTCACAAAGAGATAACGAACGTTTTGCTCACGGGAGGAGATCCGCTGCTTTTATCGACAGAAAAGCTGGAAAAGATAGTGAGTTCCTTGAGAGAGATAGATCACGTTCAAATTATCAGAATAGGTAGTAAGATACCAGCGTTTAACCCTTACAGAATAATAGACGATCCGGATCTGTTGAAGATGATCAGAAAGTACAGCACAAAAGAGAAGAAGATATACGTGATGACACAGTTCAACCACCCCCGGGAACTGACCAGGGAAGCGATAGAAGCGGTGAATCTTTTGAAAGACGCAGGAGCGGTGCTTTGCAATCAGACTCCTCTTCTGAGGGGAATAAACGACGATCCTGAAGTGCTCGGTGAGCTTCTGGACAGACTTTCCTTTGTTGGAGTGACTCCCTACTACGTGTTCCAGAACAGGCCTGTTTCTGGAAACAGGAAATTCGCCGTTCCGATTGAAGAGGGTTACGAGATCTTCACGAAAGCGATTTCGAACATATCTGGTGTCGCCAAGCGGGTCAGATACGTTATGTCTCACAGAACAGGGAAGATAGAAATCGCAGCCCTCACGAAAGATTTCATCGTTTTCAAATACCATAGAGCACACGATGAGAAGAATAGAAGAAAAGTCATGGTGTACAAGAGGAATCCCCAGGCGCTCTGGTTCGACGACTACGGTGAACTTTTGGAAGAATACACCGTGTGAATCCCCCTGCCGGGGGATTAAAAGTGGTTGAAACTCACTTTCATTTCTTCTCTTGGATACTTGGGTTTCGGATCGTCCGGATATCCAACCGGGAGTATCACCTCAAATCTCAAATCTGATGGTGTGTTCACGATTTTTGTCAGTTCATCGGGATTCGGAGGTGTGTACGGGACGGTTCCAAGTCCCTGCTCTTCCAGTGCGAGGAGAAGATATCCGATCGCGAGCCAGACAGATTCTCTCGAATAGGGTGCGTCTTTTTTTGAGAACACGAGTAGAAGGTATGGTGCTTCTTCGAGAAAGGGTTTTTTCCAGTTGAAACTGTTTTCGTTGAGCCATTCTTTAAGTTTTCCTCTCACGTTTTCGTAGAAGTCTTTCTCGGCCTTTTCACAGGTTTCCCTGATTTGTCTTTTCGTTTCTTCATCTTCCACGACGAGAAATCTCCAGGGTTGAGCATTCATTCCCGAAGGAGCCTCGTTCGCCACCTTCAGACAGTACATCAACTTCTCAATGGAAGGCTTTTCTTCTCTGAATTTTCTCACGGTCTTTCGCTGTTTTGCAAGGTCGTAGAGCATCCTCATACCCCCGTGAAGATGTATTTTGGAATGCGAGCCTTCGCAGTCTTAGCGGGATTCACGAGCTGGGAGATACCCACATCAACGGAGAGGCTGGCGAGCATGTAGGCATCTGTGAAGGGAACGGTTTTCCGCCTCTGGATAAACCACACTGTTTCGCGTGTGACTTCTTTCAGAGCCTCTTCGATATCTGGAAGAGAAACGATGATGTAGTAGGCATCGTTTGTCTCAACCACGGGCCATTTGATTTCTTCTTTGGATACATCGATCTCCACGACCACTTTTGCAGGGACTTCGCACGCGGAGACACACACTTCTCCGTCTCCCATTGTCGCGTGGACGTCTCCCAGAGCAAGAAGTGCACCTTCCTGGAACACTGGAAGGTGCACTGTGACGTTTTCTGTTATCTCTTTCGTGTCCATGTTTCCTCCGTGTCTGTGGGCCGTTCCCGTTGGGTACTCTCCTTCCTGAGGTGCGACCCCGATCACTCCTACCATCGGATGAATTGGAATCCTCACACCATCGAACAGAACGGCCCATTTCTCTATTTCCAGTTCTTTTGTGTGAAAACCCTCTACTTCGTCACCGAGAACTCCGAACCCCTTGCCAGTTACGATCACTCCTCTTCGAGGAAGTTCTATCCTCTTTATCCGAACCTTCAGTGTGTCTCCGGGCTTTACACCGTTGACAAATACAGGTCCCGTCGCTGGATTCACCTTCGAAAAATCGATTTTATCGTAACTACCACCGAGTGCGTCGAGTGTTTCGAACACGACCTGTTCACCAGGGTATACCTCTTCTACGGGTGCCATGTTCGCTGAAAACGAGTATACACACCTCTGGGCTGGCACAACCTTCATGCTCTCATCTCCTCACTCACACTTTGACCAGCCGCAGTTCTTACAGCTCACGCATCCCTCTTGCTTTATCAGGGAATTCTTTGAGAGACAAACGGGACAGTACACGTTTCCTTCGTCATCCACGTAGTAACCGCTTTGCCATCTGAGGTTGTGCGCCACTATGAATTTTTCTCTTTCGATCGGTTCTTCCTCACTCTCTGGTGCTTCTTCACCCGTTCTGAGCCACAGTTTTGCGAAGTCTTCAAGCGCTTTCTTGATTTCTTCAGCTAGACCCTTGCAGTACTCTCCTTTCACCTTCGAAAGCTGTTCTACTATTTCATCTATGGAAACTCCCGCTCTGAGAGCTATTGAGGAGAGTCTTCCTATCGCTTCGGCCATTTCACTGCCGTTGGAAATGAATATCTCCACTGCTTCTCCCGTGTCGTCGAAAGATATCGTTATGTAAGTGGTACCATCGGGCCTCTTGTACTTTCTCGTGACGCTTCTGAGAGTATCTTTTCTCGGTCTTGGGTGGAGCTTCAGCTTCTCATCGACGACGAAGAACTGAACCTTTGGAGCCTCCGGTGTTTTCAAGGCTTTCGTCAGCACCTGTGTTTGTAAAGAACCGTCTCTGTACACGGTGATGCCCCTAACGTTTGTTCTGAGAGCTTCAAGGTATACGTTGAGAACATCATCCACGGTTGCGCTCTGAGGCATGTTGATTGTTTTGGAGATGTTGTTATCAACGTACCTCTGGAAAGCATCCTGCATGAGCAGGTGATCCATCGGATCTATATCGAGTGCGACCACAAAGACTTTCTTTATCTTCTCCGGAACATCCGGGATATCCTTCAAGCTTCCCTTTTCTATGAGTTCTTTCTCTATCTTCTTGAGAATCTCCGGATTCAACTTCTCTCTGAGCACCTGGTTCACGTAGAGAAAAGGCTCTTTCGTCCCGTCTTCCTTCGTCACGAATCTGGTGTACGCGAGGAGGAAATTTGGTTCCAGTCCCGACGAAGTGTCCGCTATGTTCGAGATCGAACCGGTGGGTGCGATCGTCAGAAGAGCGACGTTTCTTCTAAACTCTTTTGTCATCTTCATGGTTTCTCTTATCTCATCGTCGTAGTTGCTCATACCCATGGCGAAGGGGACAAAGCCGTCTTCCGTCTTGTACCTTGAGATCTCAAGGAGTGGAAAGTTCCCTTTTTCTTTTCCGAGTTCATAAGAAGTCCTGTGCGCGTGGAGTGCTATGAAAGCCATGAGATTGGCTGCGAAGTCCCGAGCCTCCTGGGAATTGTAAGGAATTTCGAGCTTGTAGAGAAGATCGGCGAATCCCATTATTCCAAGACCGAGTCTTCTACTTTCTCTGATCGCTTTTGTGATCTTGTCTATTGGAAACACGTTCACATCGATGACGTTGTCAAGAAAACGAACGGCTATTTGAACGAGCTCTTGAAGTGCCTCTAAATCTACAAAACCATCGTTGTAGAACTTTGCGATGTCGATGGAACCGAGGTTGCAGGCTTCGTAATCTGAAAGCCCAATCTCACCGCACGGGTTGGTTGAGTTGATCTTTCTGTGCGGGTAGAGTGGATAGTATTTGTTCATCTCTCCGAGGAAGGCAAGTCCTGGATCCCCACTCTTCCAGGCGTTTGTGGCAATTTTTCTGAAGAGATCCCTGATCTTAACCTTCTTTCTGATCGCACTCCTTGGATGGGAGAGCTCGAGTTCACCATCTTCTTCGTAGAGTTTCAGAATCTCTTTCTTGTCCATCGGAAATCCAACAGAGAGGTTGAAGAAATTAAGCACCGCTTCTCCCGTGTTTTCCTTCTTTGCGTCTATGAATTCTTCTATGTCGGGGTGGTTTATGTTCAAAATACCCATCAACGCTCCACGCCTTCTGTAACCCTGTTTCACAACAGAGATAGCGGAGTTGAAGACGTGCATGAAAGAAACAGGGCCGGACGCTTTCCCGTGTGTACCTGCCACGAAACTGCCCTTCGGCCTCAGCTCAGAAAAGTTGCTCCCCACTCCTCCTCCCACTTTCGTTATGAGCGCGTACTCTTTCACCGCTTCGAAGATCTCTTCGATGCTGTCACCAACGGGTACTACGAAACACGCGGAGAGCATATGAAGATGGTTTCTCGATCTGTAAATTTCTTCGTAATCTTCCAATGTCATCTGATCAATGGGTTTCCACAGAAGCTCGTGTCTCACCCCGAGTCCTGCGTTGAAGAGGGTGGGACTGTTTGGAATGAAGAGTCTTGCTTTCAAGACTTTGAAGAAAATATCTTCCCATTCTTTTATTCTGTCGAGTTTTTCGTTTTTCTTGTACGATGGATTCAGAAGCTCTGCTGTTGCTACAACTCTCGCCACCCTTCTTGCCACATCTTCCCATTTCGTTTCCAGATAATTCCCATCCAGATCCTTCATGAAATACCTGTCTCTGAGAATTATCTGAGCATTTTTTGAAGGTTCAACGTCGATCCACCTTGAGATCAAATCGGACAATTTCATGTTCTCCCTCCTGTTTTTAAACAACATATTGTGTGTTTTTTCACAGAAATTCAACATGTGGTAGGGTTTCCCGAGAAATTATACATCACCATCCCGATGAAAATCTGAAACAGTATCAGAAAATTTCTAAAGGATTTCCCATGGTATCCTTTTGAAGATGAGAGTGAAGGAGATAAATGTCAGGAGCGCGCTGACTTATTCCGAATCGAAAAGAAGGTACACCCTCAGCCCTTACGTGGGCTGCACCAATGCCTGTGTGTACTGTTACGCAAGTGATTACGCGCGACGATACAGAGAGATGAACTGGAAGTTAGAAATCATTGTGAAACGAAACATAGCCGAAGTTCTCAGAAAAGATATCATCAAGAAGAAACCACACCACGTTTTCATGAGCACCATGTGCGATCCGTATCAACCTATCGAGAAAGAGTACAAGCTCACCCGAAGATGTCTCGAAGTCTTTCTGGAGTTCCCGCTTCTGGAAATCGAAGTGATGATCCTCACAAAATCCACACTCGTTTTAAGGGACCTGGACCTGTTCAGAAAGATGAAAAGAATTTCGATAGGACTCAGCGTCACAACTGATGACGACGAAATCCGGAAGATGTTCGAGCCCAACTCGAGTTCCATAGAGGAGAGAGTGGAAACTTTGAAGGTGCTGAAAGAAAATGGAATAAGGACCTGTGCTTTCATCAGTCCCATGCTTCCAATGAACCCGAAAAAACTGGCAAGCATGTTGAAACCTCACGTGGATCGCGTGTTTATCGACGACATGCACTATCGATGGCGCGTAAAGGATTTTTATGGGAAACTCGGACTTTCCTGGGCACTTGAGGATGAGTACTTCGAAAGAACTCGAAAAGAACTACTTGCATTCTTTCAAGAATAGAGAGGGCAGAACGCCCTCTTTTCAAGATCTGAACATCTCTTTGAGAGATGCGTAGAGTTTTTTGAATTTCTCGTGTAGTTTTTCGTAGATTTCTGTGTTTTCAACAACAGGGTCAGTGTAACTCTTCACGCGGAACCACTCTTTCGAAATTTTCGCTGGATTTTCTCCCATTGAGCCAGACACAGCGAGGATCGCTGCACCGTAAGACGCCCCTTCATCCACAGCTGGTTTTTGTATTCTCAATCCTGTCATATCTGCGAGCATTTTGTTCCATACCCTGCTCTTTGAACCTCCTCCTGTGATTCTCACATTGTTGAGATCCACCTTGAGTTCTCTCAGTATATCGAACGAATCTTTGATACCGAAGGCAACGCCTTCGAATATGGCTCTCACCATATCCCACTTGGTGTTGTACGAGGATATACCGAAGAAAACACCCCTCGCGAATGGATCTCTGTGTGGTGTCCTTTCACCGTTGAGATACGGCAGGAAGATTATCCCGTTTGATCCCACGGGAACCTTATCCACCTCTTCGTTGATCGTTTCATAATCTTCGTTCAGGAATTTCTCCTTGAACCACTCCAGTGAATAGGTAGCGGAGAGCATCACACCCATGTGGTATCTTGTTTCTGGAACGGTGTGTGCGAAGAAATGTACTCTACCCTTTGGATCGGGTTGGTCTCCTTTTGTGGGTGCCAAAACGGTTCCTGAAGTACCGAGACTCACCATCGCGTCACCTGGTTCTACGACGGCTATTCCAAGAGCCGCGCAGGCGTTGTCAGCTCCTCCGCCTATCACAAGCGTGTCTTCGGAGAGACCAAGATCCGACGCTACTTCGGGTTTCACATTTCCAACCACGCCGTTCGACGGTATTATCTCTGGGAGAACACTTTCCGGTATGTTGAGTTCTTTCAATACGTCCTTGTTCCATTCCATCTTTGATACACTGTACATCACCGTTCCGGAGGCATCGGAATGCTCCGTTTTCATCTCACCGGTGAGCATGTAGTTTATGAAATCTTTTGGCAGCATGATTTTTGAAATTTTTCCGTAGATCTCAGGTTCATGCTTTCGGATCCAGAGTATCTTTGGGAGCGTGAAACCGGGCAAAATGGGATTTCCGACGAGCTTGAGGACGTTTTCCTCTCCGCCGAGGATCTGGGTGGCTTCTTCGCACTCTTTGTATGTTCTCTGATCGCACCAGAGGATAGCGTTTCTCAGGACTTTACCGTTGTCATCGATTGCCACAAGACTGTGCATCTGCCCGCTGGTGGAGATCGCTCTTATTTTGCCGCCCATTTCTTTCGATCTGTCGGAGAGGTTCTTCAATATTTTTTTCACCGCCTCCCACCAGGAGAGGGGATCCTGCTCCGCCCAGGCAGGCTGAGGAGTGAACATGGTTAGTCTTTCATTCGCTGTTGCAAGAATCTCTCCCTTCTCGTTCACAAGAATTCCCTTGACACCGGTCGTTCCCACATCGAGTCCCACGTACAGGTTCATTATGCGACCCTCCCGTTCTGTTTTTTCTGTCCAGATGCGTAGTACATTATTTCTTCCTGAGTGACTCTTTTCTCTCTGTTGTCCAGAACGGCTGTGATTTCACTTTCCCACATGACGACTATTCTATCGCTGAGATTCAGTATTTCTGGGAGTTCCGAAGAGATCATGATCACAGCTTTGCCCTGTGCGGCGAGTTCTCTGATCATCCTGTGTATTTCTGCCTTTGCACCAACGTCTATTCCGCGTGTTGGCTCGTCGAAGATCAGAATATCCGCGTTCGTGGCGAGCCATTTGGCAAGGACCACTTTCTGCTGGTTTCCACCCGATAGATTTTCTGTTATTTGATAAATGGAAGGCGTTTTTATGGAGAGTCTTTTTACATAGTCTTCTGAGATCTCTTCTTCTTTTCTTTCATCGAGCACGAGCCCCCATCTGCTGATTTTTTTCAGTGATGGGAGCACGATATTGTCCTTCACAGTCATTCTCAAAACAAGCCCCTGAAGTTTTCTGTCCTCAGGAATGAGTCCTATCCCCATCTTAATAGCATCTTCCGGATTTTTTATTTCAACTTTCCTTCCGTTAACGTATATGTCTCCGGATTCCTTTTGATTCACTCCGAACACCAAGAGCATCGTTTCAGTTCTTCCAGCCCCCACAAGTCCCGCGAATCCCAGAACTTCTCCCTTTCTCACTTCAAAAGAAACATTCTTCACTTTATCCTTCCACTTCAGGTTTCTGACTTCAAGGGCAATTTCTCCGGGTCTGGTCTCTATTCCGTGTGGGAAAAACTCCACTTCACGTCCTACCATCATTTTTATGATCGTGTCCACATCGAATTCTCCTTTTTTCAACACGCCGATTCTTTTTCCGTCTCTCATCACAACGATCCTGTCGCTTATCCTCATAACTTCGTCCAGTCTATGTGAAACGAAAACAACAGAAATACCTCTACTTTTCAACATTTCTATGATTTCGAAGAGTCTTTCTGTCTCTTCGACAGTAAGCGACGATGTGGGTTCATCCATGAAGATGATCCTGGGTTCTTTAACCAGTGCCTTACATATTTCCACCATCTGTCTCTGGGCGGTGGTGAGGTTTCTCACCAGAGCATCTGGAGAGAACTTGGCGCCGATGAGATCGAGCAGTTCTTTAGATCTTGTGTACATATAGTTCTCATCAACTCTACTGGAAAGGGTTCTTTTCTGTCCCCTGACAGCTTCATAGGCGAGAAAGATGTTTTCCGCCACAGTCATGTTGTCGCACAGGTTCAGCTCCTGATGGATAACACTTATGCCCTTTTTGAACGCGTCGACCGGAGAGTGAAATTCTACCCTTTCGCCGTTGACCAGAATTTCTCCCGCATCAGGTTTGAGGACACCCGTCAGAATTTTTATGAGGGTGGATTTACCAGCACCATTTTCACCTATCAGAGAGACAATCTCGTTTTCGTAAACCTCAAAATCGACGTTGTCCACAGCCACAACTCCAGGGAATCTTTTCACTATGCCCTTTGCTTTCAGTATCTCCATTCGATCACCCCGGAAAGCGAGGAGGGGAAACACCCCTCCTCGTGTTTTTCAGAATTTTATTGGAATTCCGAGTTCTTCCATCTTCTTCAAATATTCATCGAGGTTCTCTGGTGTGACCACATCAACACCTGTGTCGATCACGTAGTCAACCTTTCCATCAACCTTGACTTTCGGGAGCATCATCAAAGTGTTTTGAACACCTATCTTGTTCATCAGATAAAGAACTGTGACTGACAGGTATCCCATCATGTAGGGTCTCTGCCCCATCGTTGCCTGGATAACTCCTTCTTTCACGTACTGAAGAATATCAGGTGTTGTATCGAAACAGACGATCTTCACTTTTCCAACTTTTCCAGCATTTTTCACCACGAGTGCTTGGGCAGGTCCGTTGTAGGCATACACACCAAAAAATGCATCGAGATCTGGATGGGCATTGAGAGCGGCTTCCGCTAGAGACACTGCTCTCGCACCGTCTTCTTCATCGTTGAGGATGTCGACTATTTCTATCTCCGAGTCCTTGATGGCGTCTTTGAATCCCTGGATTCTCTGAAGGGAGTTCATAGCTGTCAGTGAACCCGTTCCTATGACAACTTTACCCTTTCCTCCAAGGAGCTCTTTCATGATGAGACCAGCTGTGTAACCTGCCTGGTAGTTGTCCGTTCCGATGTAGACGTACCTTCCACTGTCCGGAGAGTCTGTATCGAGAGTGACAACAGGAATACCCATCTCAAGGGCTTTCTTGATGGTGGGGATGACTGCAGTTGGATCGGACGGCGCGATCGCAATACCGTTTACACCTTCGGCTATGAAAGATTCGAGCATCTGAAGCTGAGCGTTGATATCTTCCTTTTGTGGAACGAAGAACTTCGTATCCACTCCAAGTGCCTTCCCCGCCGCTTTAACACCTTGTTCTACCTGTGACCAGTAAGGATGGACGGATTTTCCGATAACACCTATGGTGAGAGCCAGCGACAGACCAGCAACCAGGAGAACCGAAAGAAAAACCAGAAGTTTCCTCATGATAACACCCCCTTGTAAAGATGTTTTATTCCACATACACCCACATCTTTTTTCTGTACACCGGATCTTCAGGGTTCACTCCTTTTCTTTTGAAAAGCTCGCTCAGAGTGACGAATCCGTATCCACGTTTTTTCAATTCCGGGATCAGTATCTCTAGAACTTCGACGATCGGATGCGGCTCTGGTTGTACGTCGTGAAGAAGAATTATTGCACCATCTCTTATGTCTTTCAACACGTTGCTTACGATCTTTTGGGGATCTCTATCACATCCCGCCCAGTCGTAGCCGAGAATGCCGCTCACGAACGGCATGTTTATCACATCGAACATGGTATCGCTCACCGCCAGATTGGGTGGTCTGAAGAATCGAGGCTCTTTTCCTGTGTATTTCTTGATGAGATCCTTCGTACGTTCGATGTAATCTTTTATCGTCTCAGGATCTTTTTTGTCAAGTGGTTCATAATTCCACGAGTGATTTCCTATTTCACATCCCAGAGAGAACATTCTTTCGAGGATAGTTCGAGTACTTTCGTTCAACCTCTGTCCCACAACGAAAAAGGTAGCTACAACACCGTGTTTTTCAAGAGTACCCAGTACTGCGGAGGTGAGTTTTACATCAGGACCGTCATCGAAAGTGAGCGCCACCAGTTTCACTCCGTTTTCCTCCCCGAAGTTCACTTTTGAATCAGTTGAAAAAAGCAAAACTGTTGTCAAAAAGATCGAAAGAAAAACCAGAAGTCTTTTCATGACCCACCCACCTGTTATTTGCTTGCAAGTCTCCTTCTCAATATGTCGAGAGTTACTGCCACAACTATGACGATTCCGATGACTACGTTGTGCCAGTACGTCGAAACGTTGAGAAGAACGAGAGCGTTCCAGAGAAGACTTATGATACTCGCGCCTACGATTGCTCCTAAAACACTTCCTTCTCCTCCCGTGAGACTCGTTCCACCGATTACAGTGGAGGCTATGGCATAGAGTTCGTACATACTACCGACACCTGGTTGCCCTTGAGAAAGCCTTGCCGCAATGATTATCCCCACCACACCGGCGAGGAATCCCGATACCATGAACGCTATCATTCGCACTCTGTCTACGTTCACTCCGGAAAATCTTGCGGCGACTTCGTTACCGCCGGAAGCCCTCAGGTGTTTTCCATAAACGGTCTTTCTGAGGAAGAAATCTGCCACAAGAACCACTGCAAGGAGAATCCACACCGGGATCGGTATCTTCAAAAATTCTCCCTGTCCGATTTTCAAGAAAGAAGATGGGAGTCCGATTATAGGCCACCCCTTTGTGATCACAGCAGCCATGCCTCGAGCGATCGTCAGAGTTCCAAGGGTGATGATAAAAGCGGGAACTCTGAGTTTTGTGACGAACAAGCCGTGCCACGCACCTGCTCCTATAGAGAACAAAAGAATGAGAATCACAGAGATCCACACGGGAACACCGTGAGTCATGAGCCAGGCGACCATTACTCCTGTGAGCGCCACCATAGAACCGGGGGAGAGGTCGATGGCTCCTCCCCCGGAGATGATGACAAAGGTTTCCCCGATGGCTAAAAGGCCAAAGATCGCGATCTGCCTTCCGAGAGCCTGAAGATTGAATGCTGTCAGAAAGCGAGGATTCAGGATAGCCGTGAAAACAGCCAAACTGACGAGAGCAACTAAAGGACCGAGTTCTCTGAAAGTTCTCTTCTTAAATTTCGAAGTCAAGTTATCTCCTCCTCAGTAACACCTGTTGAATATTTCCTCCATGTCTTTCGCGGTCAGGTTACCGGGAGTTACGACAACCACTCCATTCAGTATCCTGTAGCCGGTTTCTGCCATCTTTGGAATATCTTCTTTTTTCACACCCAGTTCGCTGAGTCTCTTGTTGAGGCCGAACATCTCTTGGAAGTCTCTCAGTTTCTTGATAGCGAGCCTTCCAGCTTTTCTATCGTCTGTTTCGTAAACACCGAACACTTCCCTTCCAACGATGGCGAGTCTCTCGTAGGCGTGATCGAAAATGTACTCGAACAGATACGGACCTGTAATGCACAGTCCAAGTCCATGGGTGATTTCTGGATAGAAACCACTGAGGCCATGTTCCAGCGCGTGGTTTGCGATCACGCCGGTCAGAGTCTCTGTGATTCCTGCTTCAGTACTGGCCCAGGCAAGGTTCGTTCTGGCTTCCATATCTTCTCCGTTTTCGTAAGCAACTGGGAGATATGTCACGATCCTTTTCATGGCGTCCAGAGCGAGAACATCTGAGTAAGGATTCGCATTTACGTTTAGGAAGGCTTCTATGGCGTGATAGAACGCATCCATGGAGGTGTACGCGGTCTGGTCTTTCGGTAATGTCTTCATCACTTCAGGATCCACAAGGGAAAGAACGGGGAAAGTGTTCCTGTAACCTATTCCCACTTTTTCTTTCGTTTGAGGATTTGTGATCACCGCAAATGGATCTGCCTCGGTCCCTGTTCCGTGTGTGGTGGGTATAGCAACAACGGGGATGTATTTTTCTGGAATCTTTCCACCACCTACGGGAACGTAATCCCAGAACTTTCCTTCGTTCGGAGCGGTGATAGAAATCGCTTTTGCACTGTCTATGGGACTTCCCCCACCAAGACCTATGATGAAATCTATCTTCTCTTTTCTCACGATTTCTGCAGCCTCATCGACGTGATCCGATATCGGGTTTGGAATTATTTTGTCAAAGATAAAACTTTCTACTCCAGCTTTCTTGAGAAGGTCTACCACTCTCTGCAAAAGACCAGTCTTCTTCGTACTGGATCGTCCTGTCACGATCAGTGCTTTTTTTCCGAGTTCTTTTGCCTTCCTTTCCAGTTCGTCCACCGCTCCCACCCTGAAAACGATCTCCGTTGGAAGATAGAAAGAAATTTTGAACATGTTGCCACCTCCTTCATTTGACTTCTTCTATTATGTCCTCGACAGCCAGTACGGCCGCGCCCACGAGGTTAGAACTGATGTTTCTGAATTCTGTGGTTCTGATTTTCAGATCCCTCACAGCGGCCTTCAAAGCTCTTTGATGGACGAAATCTTTTACAATGTCGAGGAAATTTTCACCAAGATCAACGACTTCCCCACCAAGGATCACGAGTTCGGGATTCAAAATGTTCACCAAGTTCACGATACCGACTGCAATGTTTTCCGCAAATTTCATCAGTATTCTTTTCGCGTCGTTTCTCTGCTTCAATGCCTGGAATTTCTCTATGGCGTTTTTTCCAGGGAGTTCTTTCCCGTACTGCTCGATCGCCCAGTTGATCGAAGAGACGAGTTCCCAGCAACCCCAGTTGGAGCAGTGGCACTGCCTGTCGGAGTACATGTTCACTGTCATGTGTCCTGCTTCACCCGCCGTGAAAGAAGGGCCTCTGAAGATCTTTCCATCGATCATCAATCCCGTTCCAACACCTTCTCTTATGATGATAAAGACGGCTTCTTTCACGTTTCTCAGATCTTCTGAGTGGTACTTTTCTGCGAGCATGGAGAGATTTGCTTCGTTGTCTGCAAGAACGGGAACATCAACCTTGAGTAGTTCTTTTATGCTCACGTTTTCCCACTCAAGGTTTGGAGCGAGGAGTATTTTCTTTTCTTCCATATCCACCATTCCTGGAACGGAGAGAGAGATTCTTGAAATTCTATATTCACCTGAGATACGTTCGTAGATTTCTTTGACTATCTTGAAGAATTCCACTGGTTCCTTTGGTGTGTTGAAAGTTCCCCTCGGTTCCACTTCTCCGTCGAAGAATCCTATACCGTAAGTAGTTATGTTCACTCCTATATCGAAGACTATACTCAGAAAGGCGTTCTTTCTTAGATCGAGGAGAATTCTTCTTCTTCCGGGAGAATTTTTTCCCATTGTACCGATTTCTCTTATATAACCTTCATCTATGAGTTCTTTCGTGAGTCTTGTTACACTGCTCGGGGTGAGCCCTGTGATCTCCGATATGTCCGACCTGGAGATTGGGTGGTTTTCGTGAATCACCTTGAGGATGCTCTTTTTGTTGAGGATTTTTATTCTCGGTGAGTTGTATTTCAACTTCGATTCCTCCTTTTGGATCGTAATATTATTTTCACATTAATTATATGCAGGAAATAATTTAAAATCAAGGTCGGATATCCATTATTTTCTCCTTTTTCGGCTGCTTAATAGGAATTATAGGTTTTTAACCTTAAAAATTGCAATTTTTCGGAGATTTCCTTCAGGCCTCTGACGGTTACTCTCTCTTTTTCTTCAGATTGATACCATCCTTCAGTAAAACCGTATCTTTCAGCCAGTTCTAAAATTTTTTCGTACTCATCCTGGTTGAGTTTCCTGCTTATTTCGGGAAATTTCTGGGCGTCAAAGTGAGGGATGTACTGGTTCATTATGGAGAGGGGGATTCGTGTGGACAGGCTTGAAAGGAAAGAAAAAATTTCAGAATAATTCACCACGTTTCCAGGAAGAACAAGAATTCTCACGATGAGACCTTTCATTCTTTCTTCGTCGAAGACACCTACCTGTCTGAACATCTCGATGATGGCTTTTTGGACAACCGTCCAATAATCCGGGGTTCCTGAGTATTTCTTAGATGCTTCGTTGTCTGAATATCTCACGTCGGAAAGATAGATATCAACTACATCTTCTAAAAGTCTGAGAATCTCAGGGTCTTCGTATCCGCTGGTGTTGTATACGATAGGAAGGTTCAATCCGTTTTCAATGGCGATTCTCAGGGCTGAGATTATGAACGGAAGGTGTGGCGTGGGGGTGACAAGATTGAGAGTCTTCGCACCATGCTTTTGAAGGATCAAAAATATCTCCGCAAGATCTTCCACTTCGATCTCCGTTCCTATACCCTTCTGACTGAATCCCATGTTTTGACAGTACACACATTTCATGTTACAACCACTGAAGAACACCGTACCCGCACCCGTCTTTCCAGAGATGGGAGGTTCCTCACCGAAGTGAAGAACCGCGTTGGATAACTTGGCTCTGGCGGGCAATTTGCAGATGCCAGTGGTTCTGTATCTATTGACACCACACTTTCGCGGACAGAGTTCACATTTTTCAAGGTTGTCCCACAGTATGTTTTCAATCTCTTTTATTCTCTCAATTTTCTTTTTCGACATACTCGATTTTTGCTCCCAGTTTGCTGAATTTGTCTATGACATCTTCGTAACCTCTGAATATGTGTTCAATGTTGCTTATTTCTGTGACGCCATCCGCTATGATTCCCGCTATGAGAAGGGCAGCGGTTGCTCTGAGATCCGTTCCCTCAACAGGGGCACCGCTGAGCTTTTCAACTCCTTTCACTATGGCAACGTTTCCAGAAACTTCTATGTCCGCTCCCATTCTTTTCAACTCGTCCACGTGTAAGAACCTCGTTTTGAAGACGTTTTCGGTTATAACCGAGACTCCCGACGCTATCGATAGATACGCCATCATCTGAGGTTGGAGATCCGTGGGAAAACCAGGGTACGGATTCGTTGTAACATCCACCGCTTCTGGTCTTTCTCTCATTTCGATCTCTACTTCGTTTCCAAAAACTTTAAGTTTTACCCCTGTTTCTTCTAGTTTCTCAAAAAAGTTCGTGAGATGATCCGGGTTCACGTTCTTCACCAGACCTTTTCCTCGACTTGCTGCGATGGCTACCAGGTACGTTCCAGCTTCTATTCGATCGGGAATGATGCTGTATTCAACTCCCTGCATTTTCTCCACGCCTTCAATCACTATTCGGCTGGTTCCGGCTCCTTCAATACGTCCACCCATTCTGTTTATGAAATTTTGAAGGTCCACGATTTCAGGTTCCATGGCGGCGTTTTCTATCACCACACGAGTGCCTTCCAGGAGAGCCGCTGTGGTCATCAGGTGTTCCGTGGCACCAACGCTTGGAAAAGGAAGGGTAATCGTCACCTGGTCGGTTCTTCTTTCAAAGGTGGCTTCAACAAAGCCGTGTTCCACTTTTATCGAGAATCCCATTTTTTTGAGACCTTCAAGATGAAAGTCCACAGGTCTGACACCTATGGAACACCCGCCTGGAAGAGCAACTTTCGCCCTTCCAGTTCTCACAGCGATCGGACCGAGCACGTTGAAGGACGCCCTCATCTTCCTGACAAGTTCGTAAGGTACTTCCTGTGAGATATCGTTTTCTCTTTTGATCTTCAGTTCGTTCTCGTCGAATTCCACTCTGAATCCAATGGATCTCAGGATGTCTATCATGACGAAGACATCTTGGAGTCTCGGTACGTTTTTGAGAATTATCTCTTCATCGCATAGAATCGCCGCTGCCATTATTGGAAGAGCAGCGTTTTTTGAACCCGATATCTCCACTTCTCCTTCGAGAACGGTACCACCCTGAACGACCAGTTTGCCCAATCAAGCCACCGCCTTTTCAAGATCGAGGATCGCCTTTTCCAGATCCATGAAATCTTCAGGATAGCTTTTGTATGCAATCGAGTATTCGATGTCTCCTATACTTTCGATGTGATTTTTTATTCTCTCTTCTATATTCGGAGCCGTTTCTTTTCCAACACCGATTACGAAGAGTGCAAAAGTATCATCGGAGTATCTGCCCACACTATCTAAGGGTACCCTCACGCATTCTTTGAGAACTTTTCCTATCTTCATCAGCGCTTTTTCTCTTTCATTCTCAGATACCTTTGTTTTCACAAAGAATATCGTGTAAGGTGTGTTCTCTTCGAAGGCCCTCTGATGTTGATAAGATAGGAGTCTCAGGAAATGGTCTTTCGCGTACACTCTTGTCAGTGGATCGATCATTTTTGTAGTTCCCAGCTTTTCAAAGAAATCGTCGAACACCTGGAATTGTTTCTTCATGACTTCGTTGTATTCTTCTATCAGAGCCTCGAGCTCCTGCTCTCTCTGCTGGCATTGCCGCAGCTTCTCTTCCAGCTCTTCTATTCTTTTCAAAAGTTCCGTGCGTTCATCCATGTTGAGCACCTCCGATTGTCAGTATAATAAACTTCAGAAATATTCTACCACGTCGAAATTGTGGAGGGATTATTCGATGACAATAAGCTACGAAGATATGGAAAATTTCTTGGTGTGTCCAAGGCGATATTACCTTTCAAAAAAAATTTCAAAAGAGGTTTCTCCGAATTTTTCGGAGGAGTTAATGGAGGCTGGATTCCCTCTCGAAAATCCTGTGATCGTGTGTGAGTTTGAGGGTCATGGATTGGTTTCAAATCCCGATCTGGTTGTGAAAGAAAGGGATGGATGGAGAATTATTCTAAGAAAGAACGCAAAAAGGTTTAAAGACAAATACATCCTTGAGAGCGCTTATCATGCCCTGGTTTTCTCAAAAGCTGGTCTGAAGGTTTCTGGAGTGGAGATCGTATCCGACAGCTTCTCAAGAAAGATGGAAAACTGGAAAAATCTGATACCCATCGTCGAAGATGTTTTGAGAGAAATGTTGACATTAGATGATGATCCTCATCCCAGAGTGGGAAAACACTGTAGATACTGTGATTTTCTCGAAGATTGCGAAGGGAAGCTTCTTGAAGAGAAGAGTTTGCTTCTGGTGAACGGGATAGGAGAAGAAACGTACAGGGTTCTCTATGGAATGGGTATAGAAACGCTGGAAGATCTCGCAGGGGCGGACCAGAGAATCCTGGAAAAGGTATTTGGAAAAGAGAAGGGAAAAAGGTTCATCATGGCGGCGAGGGCGTTTCTCGAGAATAGAGTGATAATGATAACTCCTCCGGAAGATCTTCCAGAAGGAACAATAGTTGACATAGAGTATCATCCAGCGGAAGAGAGTGATTTTCTCTATGGGTTTTTAATAGGTGATGAGTACAGATATTTTCTGGAAGAGGATCAAGGAGATCTGATCGCATTTTTGAATTCTCTGGACGATGAGAGTGTTTTCTATCACTATCATGGACCGGAGAAGAGAAAGCTGATTTCATTGATCGGCAGAAACAAAAGGATGAATTTTCTCGATGTGTTCTCGATCCTGAGGAATCATTTCGTTTTTCCTGTTATGTCCTACTCGCTCAAAAGAATCGCTAAGTATCTGGGGTACGATTGGAGAACGTCCCTGAATGGTTATGAAATACTGCGGCTTTATGAGAAATGGAAAAAAACGAGAAACGAGGAGCTTCTAAAGCAGATGCTCCTGTACAACGAGGATGATGTGAGAGCAACGAAGCTGGTCCTGGATTTCATGAGGTCTTACTCTTCTTTTTCGTAGGGAACACCATCGGCTGCTGGTGGTCTAGTTCTTCCTATCAGGCCAGCCACGACAACGAGGGTAACAACGAACGGAAAGAGATTGAACAACGGTTTTGCCGTAGCAGGTACGTTGAGAATGGGACTACTCTGAAGTTGATTGGCCAGAGCTTCTGACATACCAAACATGAGGCAGGCCCACATGGCACCTATGGGATTCCAGTTTCCAAGGATCATGGCCGCAAGGGCAATGAAGCCCCTTCCTCCCGTCATGAGTTCCCTGAAGTTACCGACCTCTCCTATGGAAAGGAACGCTCCTCCCATGGACGCCAGAGCACCGCTCATGAGAACTCCGAAGTACCTTATTTTGAAGACGTCAACACCGAGAGTATCGGCGGCCTCGGGATTTTCACCTACTGCCCTCATTCTGAGACCCAGTGGGGTCTTGTAGATCAAAAACCACGCAAAAAAGACCATTGCGAAGGCTATGAGAACTATTGGACTGATGGTTCCGATGGCTTCTCCGATGAAAGGAATGGAGGAAATTCCAGGTAGTGTGATCTCTTCGATTCGACCCACATAAGGTGTCTGCCCCGGCTGACCGAATATCGGTTCCATGAGAAAACCTGTCAGACCCTGCGCGACCAGTATCAACGCCGTCGCGCTCACTATCTGGTTACCTCTCCATTTGATACTCGCCCAGGCGTGGAACCAGGAAAATCCGATCCCTATGGGGATGGAAAGCAAGAAACCGAGCCACACGTTTCCGGTGTAGTATGTGATCACCACCGAAGAAAACGCTCCAAGGAGCATTATTCCTTCAAGGGCGATGTTCACAACCCCTGTAACTTCACTGAAAACACCTCCAAGGGATGCGAAAAGAAGAGGAGTGGAAGCTGTGAGAGTGAGCTTGTAAAAGAGGGGATTCGAGAAAATGTTCCAGAGCACTTCCAGTATTTTCATCTTTTCACCTTCCTGAACCTGAGAAGGGTTTTAACAATCCTGTCGGCTGCGACGAGGAATATGACGATACCCTGTATGATTGTGACGATGTGTTTTGGTACCCCAACGAACTGCATGTTGCTCGATCCAGTTCGCAGAGCAGCTATGAGAAATGAGGCGAAGATGATGCCTATGGGATGGTTTTGTCCGATCAGCGCGATCGAGATTCCATCGAAGCCCTTTCCGCCGGAGAGTGTTCCTAGGAACCTGTGATGTAACCCCATCACTTCCAGGGCTCCAGCAAGACCCGCCAGCGCTCCGCTTATTGCCATACACATGACGATGTTCTTTGAGATGTTTATTCCTCCATATTCTGCCGCGTACGGATTGAATCCAACTGCTTTCACCTCATAGCCAGTTTTCGTCTTCTCCAGAACGATGTATATAACCACCGCTGAAAGGATTGAAATCAGAATACCGGAGGTCATTTCTAAGGCGCCAACTGTAACAATAGGAGGAAGTTTGGCAGAAGGAGCAATTTCTGGGCTTTTTGGGGTACCCGATCCCACTGCCAGTGGTCCCGTGATGAGGTAGGAGGATATGTAGGTTGCAATCCAGTTCAGCATTATGGTTGACACAACTTCGTGTGCTCCCGTTTTTGCCTTCAGATAACCGGCTATAGAGGCCCAGACGGCACCTCCCAGCATGCCGGCAATCATCGTAAGAGGGATAGCGAGTAATGGCGGTATTCCTCTCATGTGCATTCCAACGACAGTTGCCAGAATCCCTCCCATGATCATCTGTCCTTCCGCTCCTATGTTGAATAGCCCTGCTCTGAAACCAAATCCAACGGCGAGTCCTGTTAGGATGAGCGGCGTGGTTTTTATCACCGTATCGGCCAGAGCCTGGATATTTCCGAAAGCCCCTTCGATCATGGCTTTGTACGCTATCACGGGGTTCTGCCCGATCAGAATGATCACCACGGCTGCTATAAGAAGTGCTATGATGACCGAAAAGAACGGGACAAGAAATGACCACACCCTGTTGTTCATCTTCTGATCTCCTCCAGTCTTTTACCTGCCATCATGAGCCCTACTTCCTCTGGAGTGGTTTTTTCCGGTCTGACTTCTCCCATTATCTGTCCTTCGTACATAACCAGTATTCTGTCGCTGAGCGAGAAGATTTCGTCCAGTTCCATGGATATGAGAAGAATACCAACACCTGCGTCTCTCATCGATACGAGTGTTTTGTGGATGAATTCTATCGCACCCACGTCCAGACCACGTGTCGGTTGAGCCACAACGAGAAGTTCGGGGGAGAAACTCATTTCACGCGCAACGATGATCTTCTGCTGATTCCCACCGGAGAAACTTCCCGCGAGGAGTTCTATATTTCTCGGCCTGATATCGAACTTTTCAAAAAGTTGTTTTGAAAATCTTTTTATTTCCTTCATGTTGAGAAAACCGCTCTTCACGAAAGGCTCTATCATGTGCCTTCCCAAAATGGTGTTGAAATATGCCGGAAAATCCACTATCAAACCTCTTTTGAGTCGATCTTCTGGAACGTGGAACATTCCGAGATCTCGCAATCTTTTTGGGTCGTATCCCGTTATATCTTCACCTCTGAAGAGGACTCTTCCGCGTTCCGCTCTGCGAAGTCCTGTGATCGCTTCTACCAGTTCGGACTGACCGTTTCCAGCAACACCGGCTATCCCTACTATCTCTCCCCTCTTTACCTCGAAAGAAACTCCCTTTACAACGTCCAGTTTCCTGTTGTCCTTGACCCAGAGATCTTCTATTTTGAGGAGTGTTTCACCGGCTTCTTTTGGCTTTTTCTCAACCGTGAGAACGACTTCCCTTCCCACCATCAATCTCGCTATTTCCTGTGGTGTGGTTTGTGAAGTAATGAGGTTTCCTGTGACCCTTCCCTGTCTCATAACGGTGATTCTATCGGAGATCTCCATCACTTCGTTCAATTTATGCGAAATGAATATGATCGTCTTCCCGCTCTTTTTCAATCGTCTCAAGACTTCGAAGAGTTCCTCTGTTTCCTGTGGAGTGAGGACGGCAGTAGGTTCATCTAATATGAGAATCTCTGCTCCTCTGTAGAGTGTCTTGATGATCTCTACTCTCTGCTGCAACCCCACGGGCATGTCCTCTATTTTCATATCGACGTCTATTGTTAATCCGTACTCTTCCGAGAGTTTTTTAACTTCTTTTCTCGCCTTTTTCCTATCCAGAAGAATTCCTTTCCTTGGTTCCATCCCGATGATCACGTTCTCGTAAGCCGTCAGGTTGTCAACGAGCATGAAATGCTGGTGAACCATACCTATACCATTTTTTATCGCGTCAGCGGGACCGGAAAATTCTACTCTTTTTCCGTTTATGTAGATTTCCCCCTCATCGGGCTTTAAGAGGCCGTAGAGTTGTTTCATGAGAGTGGTTTTTCCAGCGCCGTTTTCACCAACGATAGCGTGGATTTCACCCTTTTCGACGAAGAGATCCACGTGATCATTTGCCAGAACTCCTGGAAACCTTTTAACGATTCCCTTCATCACAACTGCGTACTCCACCGGATCACCCCTGAAAAGAGGGGGAGGACTCCCCCTCAGAATGGGAATTCGATTTGTGGCACTTCAAAAGCATCGAGTTCTTCCTGAGTCTCTGGGACTTTCAGAGTGCCTTCTTTCATCAATTTTTCAAGGTAAAGGAGTTCGGCTATGACTCTGTTGGGAACGAGTCCTTTCGTGTACTTCATAGGACTTATTCCAACTGCATCTTCGGAGATTCCAAGAACCCTGTGTCCACCTTCGAACGTTCCCTCGTAAGCCCAGACAACTCCGTAATAAGACGCAACGTCCACTCTCTTCATGGCACTCGTCAGAACTGCACCGGGAGCCATGTAATCCTGATCCATGTCCACTCCTATGGCGAAGAATCCTTTTCCGTTCGTCGTGTAGTAATCTATAAGGTCAACGAGTTTGTCAGAACCGGCCAGTGCTGAGAATTTCTCCCTGGCAGCTTCTATAACGCCGTTTCCACAGGCGCCGGAGGCGTGGAACACAATATCGGCTCCTTCCGCAAACTGGGACATGGCGAGGTCCTTACCCTTCTTCGGATCTTCGAAGTCCTGTGTGTAGCCTCTCAAGATCTTCACGTTCTTTTTGTGGAGAACCGAGTAAGTCTTTATACCGGCCTCGTAACCGTATCTGAACCTTTCCACAGGAGGTATCGGAATTCCTCCGACGAATCCAACCGTTCCGGTCTTCGTCATGGCGGCCGCCACGTAACCTACCAGGAAGGCGGCTTCCTGTTCTTTGAAGGTGAATGTGAGTACGTTCGGGAGAATCTGGCCCTCGGGAGGCGTGATGTCTATTCCCACAAAGTACGTGTCCGGATATTGCTTTGCCACTTTAAAGAGGGCATCCGTCATCATGAAACCAACAGCGAACACGAGATCAGCTTCTTCCGCTGCTTTGCTGAGGTTCGGTATGTAGTCGGACTGCTCGTAAGATTGTATCACTTTCGCTTCTATTCCGAGTTCTTCTGCAGCTTGCTTTACTCCTGCCCACGTTCCATCGTTGAAGGATTTGTCACCGAGTCCCCCGACGTCCGTCACCATGATGACTTTGAAACCAAACAGAGCAACCGCGAAAATCATCAAAGAAATCACGAGAAACTTTTTCATGCTTTCACCCTCCTTTTCATGAAGTTTTTATAGAGAAGAAACAGAGAAACGAATATCAAAAACACTTCGATGTGGAAGGTGTGAGTGGACGAAGTTTCGATGATCAGAGGGAAAATTCCGCTTTCAACGAAAACTTCGAGGTGTTTCCATTTGATCATCGAAAGGATGGAGGTGAACAGAGTCGCTGCTGCGGGAAAGATCAGATATCTTCCTCCAAGAACAGCGGAGAAGAAAAGCAAAAAGAAAGTGAAGATGCCGATCAATCCATTCACGGTGCGATAAGGTTTCAGCGAGAGATACCTTTTCTCCGTTGAATAGGAGAAAGAAACACCTTCAATGAGTGGGTACCTTTCAATGGTGTTTGTCAGTTCTCTTTCGAAATCCTGTGAGAATTTTTCGGAAGTGTACGAGGTGATCCTTTCTACAAATTGGTCCAGTGATTTGATTTCTCTTTTGTACTTTCTATACCTGGATTTTTCCTGTGAGAGGTAATCACTCAGATCGCCTTCGATTTTACCGGTTAAATTCAATCTGTCTTCGAACCCGGCTGTGGTGAAGAATTTTGAGCGATCATTCAGCTGAAGGAAAATGCCGTTTTTAGTGGATTCTATCGATTTTAGAGCTTCGATTTTTAGCAGTTCTTCCGGTAAAGATCCAAGGGTTTCCACTATTTGCTTTGTGTGTTCTTTACTTGAAAGGGCTATCGTGTTTATTCTGTTTATGATCGTTTTTACGTGTGAGTCAGGATCTTCAAATATCTCAACTTTCAGCTGATTGTAATACGGTGAGTTCTCAAAAGCACTATCCATACCCATTTCTCTGACTGAGATGTACGACGGGATGAAAAGGAGGAAGACAAATATCAGTGATAGCAGTGGATAGAGATACCTTTTCCTGACAAGAAAGATAAAATTGAAAAAGATGAACGTGAAAACGACAAAAGTTGAAAAGATCATGTTTTCAACGGTGTTGAGATACAGCGATTTTGTCACCCAGATGAACAGAATCTCTGCGGCGATGATGAACTGCAGTATCGTTCGATACTTTCTCAGGAAAATCACCAGAAGAACACCGTAGACGACAAACCGGATCCACCAGAAGTTGGATATCGATAGTGATGTGTTTTCAAAGATACCCGCTACTTCGTTCTGGAGTGCGGAGATATTACTTTCGAATTCTTTCCACAGAAGACTCGCCTGCCTGTTTATGTTTCGAGTGTACTCGGCTTGGTTTTTCGAAGAGGCGATTTCCTCGATCGCTTCTTTTAATTTTGTTTCCAGATCTTCAGGGAGGAGTTTCAAAATATCTGGATGAACATCATGATTCACATTGAAAGAGAACCCTAATTTTCTGATGCCAAGGTTGAATTCAACAGGTGGGGGAGTGTTTGTTCCTCCTGTGTAGTAGGCTAAGATCCATCTAATCAAGTTCAACGCGTTGGAGCGAACGAACATTCTGTATTCGGCAAAGAAGGAATTGAAGGCAGGAGAATTTTTCAGGACACTCTCTGAAGGCTTTGAGCCGGACATCGTGGACTGAAAGTAAGAGAGGAAAAGAACGTTGGAGAGTTTTCTTTCCCAGTTGGTTTCTTTCCAGCTTTGATAGAGCACGAAAAGGTAGTCACCCGGTGTTTTTGCAAATTCAGTTTTTTCCACACTTCCTGCAAGAAATCTTCGAAAGATTCTGTACTTTTGAAGTTGAGGGATGTTTTCTTTTACATAACTCACGAATGGATCCTGCGGGGATCCACTTTCGTAATCTTCCACCAGCTTTTGAAACTGTGCGGTGACATTTTCTAAATCGATGGCAAGGGAAAGAACGGGTACAACCAGAAATAACAAGAACAGAAAAATCCATTTTTTCATCGTCTCAACTCCCCATTCGGGATTATACTATAGACAAGGGGTGATCAAGAATGAGTGAGAGAAAGATCCCAAAGGAAGTAATTGAAGAAGTGGAAAGGCTCAGAGAGGAGATCGAGTATCACAACTACAGATACTACGTTTTGAACGATCCAGTTATTACGGACGAGGAATATGACAAACTCATGAGAAGGCTCATTGAACTGGAAAGGATGTATCCAGAACTGGTTACACCGGATTCGCCAACTCAGAGGGTAGGGGGAAAGGTACTCGAAGGTTTTAAAACGGTAAAGCATTCCGTTCCTATGTTGAGTCTGGATAACACGTACAACGAAGAAGAGATTCTCGAATTCGATCGGCGTGTTAAAAAAACTCTTCAGGAGGCAGAAGTCGAGTACGTTGCCGAGCTGAAGATAGACGGCGTTTCCATAGCTCTCAGATATGAGAACGGAAAGTTCGTCTTGGGAGCGACACGGGGAGATGGGATGGAGGGGGAAGATGTTTCTGAGAACGTAAAGACCGTGCGCAGTATTCCACTTCGCCTGAGAAAACCAGTCACCATAGAAGTGAGAGGAGAAATATACATGCCTGTGGATGAATTCAAAAGGTTGAACGACGAAAGAGAAGAAGAAGGACTTCCTCCCTTTGCCAATCCGAGGAATGCCGCTGCAGGAACGCTTCGGCAGTTGAACACGGCACTCGTTGCGGCAAGGCGTCTGGATTCGTTCATCTACTATGTGGTTCATCCCGAAAACTACGGTTTGAAGACACAATGGGAAGCTCTCCAGTTTCTGAAAGAACTCGGTTTCAAGGTGAATCCACACTCTAAACTGTGTAAAAACATTCAGGAAGTGATCGATTACTGGAGGGAGTGGGAAGAAAGAAAGAAGGAGCTGGATTATTGGGTTGATGGCGTTGTGGTGAAGGTGAACAGATTCGATTTCCAGAGAATTCTCGGCGAAACATCGAAAGCACCGCGATGGGCTATCGCATTCAAATTTCCCGCTGAGCAGGCAAGAACCAGGGTGCTGGATGTCACCATCCAGGTTGGACGAACAGGTGTTCTCACACCCGTTGCCGAGCTCGAACCCGTTCAGCTCGCTGGAACGATTGTGAAGAGAGCTTCGCTGCACAATTTCGAGTACATAAGAGAAAAAGATATCAGGATAGGAGACTATGTCTTTGTGGAAAAAGCCGGTGGAATCATTCCTCAAATAGTCAAATCGATACCGGAATTGAGAACCGGAAGCGAAAAGGAAATAAAACCACCCGATAAGTGTCCTGTCTGCGGCGGGAAAGTAGGAAAGTTGGATCCCGAAGAGGTTGCTCTCAGGTGTCTAAACCCGCATTGTCCTGCCAAACTGAAGAGGGCTTTGAGGACTCTGGTTTCCAGAGAGGCTCTCGATATTGAAGGACTCGGGGAGAAGTTGATAGACAGATTGGTCGATGCTGGCCTTGTAAAGGATATAGCGGATATCTTCTACCTTACTCCTTTCGATCTTGCCCAACTTGGACCGGGAATCGGTCAGCGAACGATAGCGAAGATTCTCCAAGAGATAGAGGAGGCGAAGAAAAGGCCACTCCACAAACTGATAGCGGGTCTTGGAATTCCCATGGTGGGTCAGAAGACAGCAAAAATCCTCGCAGAACACTTCAAATCCCTGGAAGCAATCGCAGATGCTTCTTATGAAACACTGAAGGACATACCGGGAATCGGTCCAGAAATCGCAAAGAGCATCGTTGAGTACTTCCGAAATCCAAAAACAAGGGAAATCATTGAAAAACTCAAAAAAGCTGGAGTGAAACTCGAAGAGAGAGTTATGAAACTCGATATTCTGAAGGGATTGACTTTCGCCGTGACAGGTACCTTGAAGAACTTTACGAGAGAAGAAATAGTAGAGTTTTTCGAGAAGCTGGGAGCGAAAGTCGTCAACTCTGTGAGCAGGAACACGGACTATCTCATAGTGGGTGAAAATCCCGGTTCCAAGTACGAAAAAGCGAAGATGTTGAAAGTAAAAACGATGAGTGAGGAAGAATTCCTCGAGTTTGTCAGAAAAAGAGCAGAATTGAAAGGGTACAACTTCGATGAGATAATGAGGAGTTGGAAGGAATGGAGTTGATATTCGAAGGAAAACCACTGAAGAGCTTTTGTTTTTCGATGGTTTTCAACATTGGCTGGAGACACGAACCACCTGAATTACGAGGTTCTCTGTTGAGAACCTTCGATGACCTTGTGGGAATTCTGAAGAAAGAACTTCCCGAATACTTCGATGTTTCAAAGCACATTGATGCAGAATTCTCTAAACTCAAGATCTGGGGAACCTCTGACAAAGCGGAAATCCTTCTGGAGGCAGTTCATAAAGTGCTGGCGCTTCCCCCACAGATCTTCCTGGAAATTGGTGGTGGATTGATCTTTTCGGTGGCAGCCGGTGCTATGAAATCGGAAGTGTTGAATGAACTGGAAAGAATGAAATTTCCCAAGCCTTCAAAAGCTCCAAAGGTTCATATCAAACCGAGAAATTTCTTCAAGACGTTTAACCTGAGCAGGTTGGAAACGATTTTCCTTTATAGTTTCCTAAAAGAAACAGCGGGAGAGGTCTTCCTGGAGCTTTCGCCGATCGGGGATAGGATACACTATGGAAAGAATTTCCGTCTTCCTCCATTCCATGAAATCTCTAAATACAAGGACAGATTCAAGGCTTCACTGGCTAAACAACTGGAGACAACAGAAGGAACGGTTGATCTCCTTATAAATCTGAACATTTTCAAAAAGGAAAAGGTCTCGATAAGAGATGCATTGGAGGAACTGGAAAATCTGGATCTTTTGAAAAAGATAGACGCGATTGAAAAGATGTTCAGGAGGGTCTCGAGTTGAACATAGAGAGAGCGGATTTTGTTGACAGAGTGAAAATCTTCGTGAAAGCCGGTGACGGAGGAAACGGTTGTGTGAGCTTCAGAAGAGAGAAATACGTTCCAAAGGGCGGTCCTGATGGTGGAGACGGCGGCGATGGAGGGTTCGTCTTCCTCAGGGCCAATCCTTCTGTTTCCACACTGATAGAATTTGTGAACAAAAGAAAATTCGTGGCGGAAAACGGAAAACACGGCATGGGAAAGAAAATGAAAGGAAGAAACGGTAAGGATCTTTTCATAGACGTGCCGGTAGGAACTGTGGTCAAAGACGCCGTTACCGGAGAGATCATCGCTGATCTGAACGAACCGGGAAAAATCGTGTGTGTGGCGCGCGGTGGAAAGGGCGGAAGAGGGAACGCCCATTTTGCAACATCCACAAAGCAGGCTCCTTTGATAGCAGAACGCGGCGAGAAAGGTGAGTCCAGATGGCTCGAACTTGAACTGAAGATACTGGCAGATGTTGGACTCGTTGGATACCCGAACGTGGGAAAGTCTTCCCTCATATCGCGCATCAGCAACGCAAGACCCAAAATAGCGAATTATCCGTTCACAACACTCATACCTAATCTGGGAGTGGTGAAATACGATGACTTCAGCTTTGTGGTAGCGGACATTCCCGGTCTCATCGAAGGTGCAAGTGAGGGTGTAGGTCTCGGAAACGTATTTTTGAGGCACGTTGAAAGGTGCTACTTGATAGCCCATGTGATCGATGTGAGTGGCTATGAGAGGGAAGATCCGGTGAGAGATTACTTCGTCATAAGAGAAGAAATGAAGAAGTACTCCCCGTTCCTTTTGGAGAAGCCCGAAATAGTGGTTGCAAACAAGATAGACCTTCTCGGCAAAGAAGAACGGGAGAAAATTCTGAAGAGACTGAGAGATGCTACCAACCGAGAGGTGATCCCCGTCTCTGCCTTGACAGGTGAGGGAATAGATCTGCTTGTTTCGAAGCTGGCCTCCATCGTCAGGGAAATGAAGGTAGAGAAACCAGAAAGAAAAGAAGAAAGATTCGTGAAGCCTTCACCTGTCTGGAGGAGGCTTCCTGAGAAGTTCCATTTAGAAGTTGTCAAAGAAGATGAGGGATACTGGGTGGTTGAAGGAGAGAACCTTAGAGTCTGGATAGAGAGATTCGACCTGAATCAGAGGGATGCGAGATTGATGCTTTTACAGGTTCTGGAGAAAAACGGTTTGAACAATAAATTGAAAGAAGCCGGGGTGAAGGAAGGGGATGTTGTCAGGATCGGAGATTTCGAGTTTGAATACAGGGAATAGAATAGGCATATTTGGAGGTTCGTTCGATCCCGTTCATACCGGTCATGTACTTGTGAGTGTCTACACGCTTGAAATTCTCGATCTGGATCGGTTGATCGTTGTACCCGTTTTCAATCCGCCGCACAAGAAAACAGTCGCCCCCTTTGAAAAGAGATTCGAGTGGTTGAAAAAAGTTTTCGAAGGAATGGAAAAGGTGGAAGTGAGTGATTATGAGAAAGGGAGAGGAGGCGTTTCTTACTCTATCTTCACAATAGAGTATTTTTCAGAGATCTACAAGACAAAACCGTTCTTTATCGTTGGCGAAGATGCGCTTTCTTACTTTGAGAAATGGTACAGATACCGCGATATCCTGGAAAAATCCACCCTGGTTGTTTATCCGAGGTACTGCGGGAAACCTTATCATGAGCACGCCAGGAGAGTATTAGGAGATCTGAGCGAGATTGTGTTTCTGGATATGCCTATCGTTCAAATTTCTTCTACGGAGATTCGTGAAAGGGCCAGAATTGGGAAGACTTTGAAAGGGTTCGTACCAGAGGAGATCAGGGAGGAAGTGGAGGTTTTCTATGGAGGTTAAAGTCGGTCTTGCGCCGATGGCAGGATACACTGATTCGGCATTCCGCACTCTGGCTTTCGAATGGGGTGCGGATTTTGCGTTCTCTGAAATGGTGAGTGCAAAGGGTTTTCTCATGAATTCTCAGAAGACAGAAGAACTCTTACCACAACCACATGAAAGAAACGTGGCGGTCCAGATCTTTGGAAGCGAACCGAGCGAACTTTCTGAGGCAGCGAGGATTCTCTCTGAAAAGTACAAGTGGATAGATTTGAACGCTGGTTGTCCTGTGAGAAAAGTTGTAAAAAAAGGAGCAGGCGGAGCTTTGTTGAAAGATTTGAGACATTTTCGATACATTGTGAGGGAGCTCAGAAAGAGTGTTTCTGGCAAATTTTCTGTGAAAACTCGCCTTGGATGGGAGAAAAATGAAGTCGAGGAGATATATCGAATACTCGTTGAGGAAGGGGTGGATGAGGTATTCATTCACACGAGAACGGTGGTTCAGAGTTTCACTGGGAGGGCTGAATGGAAGGCGTTGAGTGTTCTGGAAAAGAGAGTTCCTACCTTTGTGAGTGGTGATATCTTCACTCCAGAAGACGCCAAGAGGGCTCTGGAAGAAAGCGGATGTGATGGTCTTCTGGTAGCGAGAGGTGCTATAGGAAGACCTTGGATTTTCAAACAGATAAAGGATTTCCTCCGAAGCGGAAAGTACTCTGAACCGTCCCGGGAAGAGATTCTTAGAACGTTCGAAAGACATCTCGAGCTGTTGATAAAGACGAAGGGTGAAAGAAAAGCGGTTGTGGAAATGAGAAAGTTTCTGGCAGGTTATACAAAAGATCTGAAAGGCGCAAGGAGATTCAGAGAGAAAATTATGAAAATAGAAGATGTTCAAAATCTAAAAGAAATGTTTTATAATTTCATCAAGGAGGTGTGAGCATGTTTTCTGCAAAGGAATTGCTGAACATAGCGGTCAGAGTAGAGAAAGAGGGAGAAGAGTTTTACAGAAAAATTGCCGAACGTTTCACTCAGCCGGACATAAAGGAATTTTTCTCTTACATGTCCAGACAGGAAGCCGAACATGCCAGAACCTTTGAAAAGATCGGAGAAGAGGTGGGAGCCGAAGAGGAGACTTACCTCGATATGGAAGACACCGAAGAATATCTCAAAAGCTTTGTGGAGGGGAAATTCTTTCCATCTCCTGAAGTTATGGAAAGATATCTGAAAGAAAAGTCTGTCGAGGAAGCAATAGATTTTTCTATATCGGTTGAAAAGGAAACCATCATCTTTTATTACGAAATTTTAGAGCTCTTGAAGAATGAGAAAGCAAGATCTCTTGTTAAAGGTATTATAGAGCAGGAAAAACAGCACGTGGTAAAACTCCTCAGGATAAAGGGGATGATCACCTGATATGCCTTTCTACAAATACGTGGCCGTGGAGGGGAATGGCAAGAAAATAACGGGGGTCATAGAGGCAGAGAACAAATTGAAAGCGATATCGATCCTTTCTGAGAGAGGATTGATGGTTGTTCGTGTGGAGGAGAGAAAAAAAGCGCAGAGAAGTTCAACGTTTTTCCAAATCTCAATCAGCGAAATAGCTACGTTCTGCCGACAGCTTTCCATAATGATTTCAGCCGGTATAAGGATAAAAGAAGCGTTGAACATTCTGGCACGTCAAACGGTTTTTTCAAGACGTTTCAGAAAAGTTATACTGGAAATCGCTCTCAACGTTGAAACGGGGGACTCTTTAGCAGAAGCTTTCAGAAAAACAGGTGTTTTCGACAACGTTTTGATCAGTATGTTAGAAGCGGGAGAAGAAGGTGGAGTCCTTGACAGAACCCTGAAGAGGGCTGCGGACTTTTACGAAAGTATGAAAAGGCTTCAGGATGAGGTAAAATCCGCCATGGCTTATCCTCTCTTTGTTCTCTTCTTTGCAGTGGTAATCGTACTTGTGATCAGTTTTTACATACTCCCCAACCTCGTCAGGGCTTTTGGAACTTCTATTCCACTCTCACCCACGATTCAATCTCTTCTAAAAGCCAACGAATTTTTGAGTGAAAACTGGCCGTGGTTCTCGGTGCTTGTGGTGGGTATCATAGCCGGTATTTTCGTTTTGATGAAATCAAGATACGGTGTTTACATAAAGGAATATCTATCCTTTATTTTTCCACCTGTCAGGAAGCTCAGACAGAACATGGGGCTCGAACGATTCGCCAGAACACTGGGAATTCTTGTGGGAAGCGGTGTCAGAATAACCGATGCCATAAAGATGGCCGCTCAGGCTTCCAGTTCACCTTCCATTATCAGAAAAACCGAAGAAATGGTTCGGAAGATATCCGAAGGGAAAACCCTTCGAGATACTTTTGCAGAAAGTGGAGTTTTTCCACAGTTGATTTATGAGATGATCGGAACAGGAGAAGAGACTGGAAAAGTCGACGAAGTGATGGAAAGAGTGGCCGACTTCTACGAGGACATAGTGAAAAACAGTGTGAAGCAGCTTGTTTCTCTGGTAGAGCCTCTATTGATAGCAGGTGTTGGTGGATTTGTGGCTTTCCTCGCGTATTCGATATACACCACGGTATTTCAGCTTCAGAGGAGTATAGGTGGATGAACATTATCGAAGTTCTCATAGTCATCGCTATTTCATTGATGATAATGGGATTTTTCATACCGACTCTGATGTTCAAGCTGGGAAAAGATCATCAGGCTGTTGCTTTTAAGATCATGGCGATTAGAATGATTGAAAGAACATCCAGAAACGGACTTTTGATAATAGAAGATAATGGGAAAATAGTAACTTACGATCCTCATAAGAATGAAAAGAAAATCTATGAATTTCCATTCACTTTTCTCTCCAAAACGGCTGTAGATGGAGAAGACATCACTTTCAAAAATGGGTTTGTCTCCACAGCAGGTACTGTCTATGGAGATGGGTGGTGGATCACCGTGGAACCAGTCACTGGCAGAATGAGATTGTACGGGGGGAGATAGCTTGCAGCTTTTCTACAATGATATCCTTTCCCTGAATTGGTGTTCACATTGTGTGGAGATATCCCGTGCGAGAATGAGAGGGTCCAAATTGAAGCTGTTAGATCACAAATTATCTCTTCTGGAAATAACAGATGAGGAGAAATCAGATGAAATTATACTGAATCTTTCAAGAAACGTGAAAAAAGATCTTGAAGATATAGTCGTTGCGAACGTGTCCATGGAGAACGTGCTGGTGATGAATATAAAAGTTCCTCCTACGTTGAACAGGCAAAATGCTGTAGAGTATGCCACGATGGAAATATCAAGAAATCTTGGTATACTCCCTGAACAGCTTGTTGTTGCTCCTCTGGATATTCACGGTGGTGAGGGATTGTTTTTTGTTTCAAAGGTTGATCAGGTGAAAAGTTTTGTGGAGGATCTCATGAAAAAAGAATTTCCGGAAACGGATGTGGTTATTCCCGATATCGTTAAATATCTTGAAGTGTTCGAATTCTATTTTGGGAAGCGTTTGAAAGGAACCAGTGTTCTTACGGTGATTTCTTTCTTGAGTGACTATTATTCCATAGTTGTTCTCGAGAACAACCACTATCGTTCTCTCAGGTTGCTTTTTTCGATGTTCTGGGACTATATGGACATTGTGGTGGAGAACACGGGAGTTCAGCCCAAGGAATTGATGGAAGGAACAGTGAATGTAGATCTTGACTTTTTACAACCATATTTTGGTGATTTCCTGATTGAACTCGACAGAGAAGTCAAAGTGTCTTTGGATGAAGTTAATCTGAGCAGGGTCGATCAGTTCTTCTACATCGTTGATCCCCCAATCCTTTCACCAGTTCTTTCTCAGACGCTGGAAAAGTTCGAAGGAGTAGCATTGAAGCAAGGAATCGTTCCTTCTTTTAAACCTGGTGTATCCTTAGGAACCCTTGGTTTGATGATAAGGGGAGGTAGGGAAATTGGAAAGGTTAAACATCTATCCGTTTAAGAAACGAAAGGTAAAGTTATCTACTTTTCTGGTACTGTTGGTCGTCATGTTGCTTCCTCCTGTTTCCTTTAATATCTACTTTAGTTATGCGAAAGAGCAAATGATAGAAAGACTGCAAAGTGATTACTCCGAGGTTTTGAGAGCGTATTCTGTGAAGCTTTCGAAAGATTCTTCCAAAAATCTGGAGGAAATCTCCCGTGTGGAAAGCGTTTTTATGAACCAAATAAAATCATTGGAAGTGAGAGTCAATCAACTGAATGCTTTCCTTGACAAAAGGAAGAAATGGGAAGATTTTTTGAAGGTTTTGCTGAACATTTTTGAAGATCAAAATCGAACTCTGTGCTATCTTGATTTCTCTCAAGAAAAAGCCATTGTTGAGTTTTACGAAGTTTCCAAAAACGTTGTAAGTAGTACTTTTCAAAACTCGAATGTGAGTACAAGTCTCCTGTTTGAAGAAAAACTACCGGAAGGTTTTTATCTGAGAAAGTACAGGCTTGAGTACAAGGCGGTGGGAAAGTGAGGGGAATAAACAGAAAGTTCGCTATCTGGTTCGCTGTTTTGACTCTCCTCGTGCTGGTCTTTGGACTTGTGGTGCCAGATTTTGTGATCTTCATGGCCAACACAAAAGAACTGGAACGGAGACTTCAAAACCTGGCACCTGCTTTCAAGGTTTTCACCTTGAAGCAAAGGGAATACGAGGAAATAATAAAGACGATCATGAGTACACCTGAGTTTCAATACAATTTCACCGAAAAAGAAATCAGTGTTGAAGAAGTTGAAGTTCTCTTAAAAGAACTCGCTGAGACACGAAGGGTGACAGTGAAGACCTTGACCATTGATGCGAAAAGAGTTATACCGATCAACTTCTTCGGTACCTCAATATCTCAACCCAGTGTGAAGATCTCCCTTGAATTAGAAAGGGTGAAACAATGAACCGAAGAACCGTAGTCCTTCTCGTGATTATGGGGGTTGTGTGGTCATTCGTTCTTTTCTATTTATTCGCTGGCAACGGAGAATCCGGAACTTCTCAGGTGGAAAGAACAACGGATTTTACAGCGCTGGTGAACAAAATACAGATCAACCCCTTGCTCAAGAAAACGGTTCAGGAAAATCCTCCAGAATTCTCGTACAAAGTTTTCAATCCCGTGACGCTCGGTTTTGCGAAAGAGGCAGCTGACACTCTGATTGTGACGCTTCCTTCTCTGAAATATCGATTCCTGGGTTTCATAAGAACGGTTGACGGGTTAAAAATATTCCTCTCCGATGGGGAAAAACTCTTTGAGGTGTCGGGCGAGAGCCCATCTTTTGGAAATTATGTGATCACATATGTTTCGAGCCTCGGTGTTCTGGTTCTCGACGTGGAAAATGGGAGATTCTTTTCAATAAGATGAGGAGGGGTGATAGCTGTGAGAAGAATACTTCTGATTCTTGTCATGTTGATGTTCGGTGTGTTGTTCTCTGCAGAACTCGTAGGGGTACTTCCTAAGATAGAAAATGATCGAGTGACCATAGAGATTCAGGTTTCTTCACCGGTTGAAGATGTTTCGGCAGAAATGAATTCTTCAAAGACTGTGTTCTCCATCTTTATGAAAGGGGTTCAAATGAAGATCAGCAGGTTCATGGTTCCCGTTGGTGTTGGGCCTGTTGAAGGTATAAGGGTGGTAAACGTAGGCAATGGAGTTATGGTGTCCGCGAGTCTACTGGTTCCATTCCCAGGGAGCTACCGCGTGGAAGACGAAACGATAGTAATGGAATTTCCAAGAAGTAAGGAAAGAATCGATGTGTCCTTTGAAAACATGCCTTTCGAAGATATGGTGAAGTATCTCGCTGAAAGGTTGAATCTCAACGTGATCGTTTCTGATAGCATCAAAAGCGCGACAACAAGTTTGAAACTGAACGATGTCACACCTGAAGACGCTCTAAGGGATCTTCTTGTTACATTCGGAGAAGTTGCCTACGCTTATTTCCCGGATGGGACTATGTTCATAGGGAAATACGAAGAAGTATCCGGAAGGTTCCAGAGATTCTGGGGTATATACAAAGTAGAGAACCAGACCGTCGCGGACAGGATAAAGAGCCTCATCTCTCAGGAAGCCATGATAGACTACCTTCCATCGAAATCCGTTCTCTTCGTTTATGGAACCTCGGAAGAACATGATCTCGTGGCGAGCCTTCTTTCTGTTTCTCCCCCCCTTCAGCAAAAGGAAGTTTCTTTCTCGGTAGATTCGATGAGAGTGGAGGAACTTTTGACCGCCCTCAAAAACGTGTATCAGTTCGAGTATCACCTCTTAAAGCCGGTATCCAGGGTGATTCTTGTGGGAGATTCTGAGACGATTTCGAAAGTGGAAAGATATATCAAGATTTTGGAAACTCGCGAGCAGGTGTCTGTAGAAGAACAGGTCCAGATTCCAGCTAAAAAATTCGTCTTTTATGCTTACGATCCAGAATCCGCTGCTTCGCTTATCACTTTACTCCTCGGAATAGATGCTCAGTCTTTCAAGGACATGAATCTGGTGGTATGTCAGGTGCCGATAGACAGAGAGCAGGAATTGGTTGATTTCATCGCGGAAAACAACCTGGAGCTCAGTGAGATGTTCTATCTGGATATCAAAAAAGGTGAAGAGGATTTTCTCAAAGAAACGATACAGTTTCTTGGAGTACCAGATTCGAGGTTGAGGTTTCTCAACATCGACGGTGAGAATGTAAAAGTCGGTATCTCAGTTCCAAAAGCGGTCTATGAGAAAATATCTCCCATTCTGAAAAAAATGTTGTCACTCAGGAGAAAGAATTTCATCGTGAAAAGTGTGGAATTGAAAAAGGAGATTCAGCAGGAAATGATAGACGCGATAACGAGAATGTACGGGGTTTCTATAGAAAAAATAGGAAACTTCCTCTTCATAGAGGGAGCCAATGGTTCCGTTGAAAACGCTGAAGAACAACTGGAGAAACTCCAGAGTGAACACACACAATTTCTGAAAATTACCTTAAAAGCTGAAAATGTGGAAGATTTGAAGAGATTCATGAAGGAAAAGTACGGTGTTGAATTCGAGTACTTTTCTTCTCTGAAAGTGGCAATGCTGAGTGGAAAGGAAGAAGAAAGCGTTCAGAAAGCTGCTGAAGAATTGCAGTTAATTTCTTCGGAGGAAAGGATCATAAGGTTTGTGAAAAAATCCGAGAATGTACCGATCGATAAAGCGAAAAGCGTTGTTTCACAACTCTACAGTGTATCCATAGAAGAGTTAGGGAATGAGCTTGTCGTCATCGGTGAAAGAGAAGAAGTCGAAAAAGCTGCTGATCTTCTTCAGAAAATTTTCTCTTCCGAAGTAGAGATCTCGCGTGACTTTGTGAAGCTACCTGGTTGGATCGATGAACCAGAGAAACTCCTCGAAGTTGTGAAAAACAGCGCTGGAATTACTTACGAAGTACTGGATGGAGTAGTTTATTTTGAAGGGACAAAGGAAAACGTTGAGAAGGCAAAGGAACTCTTCTCAGACATAGTGGAAAAACTCGGAGAAGTACGCAAAGAAGAGAAAGTGGAATTCCTCGAAGTGGATTCTTCCTTCCCTGTTGACGAATTTATGAACCTCTCCAGCAAGTTGTATCCGGATGCTACCTGTTTCAGTCTCGATCAATTGGGTCTTCTGGTTCTCAAGGGATCTTCAGAAGCGGTCGAAGATCTTTCGAACATGTATCGTTCTTTCTTCGAGAGATACCAAAAGATAGTGAAAGAAAACGTGTTCGATCGACTCATGCTAGAGGTTCCGAGCGGTTTTTCCTTCGAGGAATTCAAGACCTTCCTGGAAGTTCTCGTTCCAGAAGTCAAACAGGTTGTCTATCTTGACAAATTGAACTTGCTCTTGGTGGAAGTTCCTGTTTCACAATCGGAAAGAGTGAGTAGTCTACTCGATACGTTCTTGAAAAAAGAAGAAGCTGTATCGGAAAAGAAAGCGGTGAAAAGCGTCACCATACCTTCCGGTGTGAATCCCGATGAACTTTCCTTTTACTTGAAGAAACTCCTCAGAAATGTCGAGATCACAGTCTTTCCGAACATGGGCCAGATGATCGTAGAGGGACCAGAAAACGAGGTGGAAAAAGCTGTAGAACTCGTAGAAGCGGAAAAAGAAAAGATCGTTTCGAGGGAAAGGAAAGATTACGTGAAGGTTTCGAATGGTAGGCTGGCTATAAACGCAGAGGATGTTTCGCTTTACGATCTTCTCGCAGAAATCGCCAGTGAACTTGGAATTTCGGTGATGTTTGTTTCCATTCCTTCGGAAAAGATCACGATGAAGGCAGATGATATCACTTGGGAAAAGTTCGTGGATCTGATCTCTCAGAACTATGGTTATTTGTTTGACAACAAAAGCGGTGTTTACGTTCTCTCAAAACCCAAACAGGATCTTGCAAGGCGTTACATTTACGACGTACCGCACAATTTCGATCAAATAAAGGCTTTGATCGAATTCTACGGAGGAACGGTTTATGTGGATTCTCTGAACAACTTCATGGTGGTAACGGGAATTTCTGAGACGATAAAGAAAGAACTGGACAATATCATAGAAAAATTGAAAAAGCCGACGAAACAGATAGAGATATCCGCGAAGATAGTGGATAGATCTTTGATTGACAGACTAAGCAAAGAAGCCGGTCTCGAATTGACGGGAGGGAATGTGAATGTGGGGCCCTCTGGTGCAGGGATATCTTTCTCTGTGACCGACTACCTTGATTTCGAAAAGATCTTTGGAGGAATTTTGAACAGCAATCTTTCTCTCCAGTTCTCAGATCAAAAGACAAACACCCTCGATGACATTCTTGCGAGTCCCAGAATCGTCACCACCAGTGGAAAAGAGGCGAGAATACTGATAGGTGACAGAATACCGTACGTTACGGACACCAATGGAGACGGGACTCCGGAAGTGCAATTCCTCGAGACCGGTATAGAACTCAACATCACACCGTTTGTACGAAGTGACGACACTATAGAGCTCGATCTCTTTGTGAAGGCTAGCGAACCTGGAAACTACATAAATGAAGTGCCTGGAGAGAGAACACGAGAGACTCAGACACACCTCATCGTGAAGAACGGAAGTACCATAACGATAGGAGGTCTGATCAGGGAAGTAACGAATGTAACAGAGAGCAAACTACCTTTCCTCGGAGATTTACCGGTGATAGGACAGTTCTTCAGAACAAAGTCCGAAAATAAGGAAAAACGAGATCTCATCATATTCCTCACCGTAAGGGTGGTGGAACCATGAAAAGAAAACCGGCCGTGGCCGGCCTTTTTTATCCCTCTAGGAGAGATGAACTCGTTGAACAAATCAGAATTTGCTTTCTCGACAAAAGAATTGGACCGGGTGAGTTGCCGGATCCTTCCGAAACAAAGCTTCAAAGTCCCATTGGCTTCGTTTCTCCCCATGCTGGTTACATCTACAGTGGGCCTGTTGCCGCGTGGGGGTTCCTCGAGGTGGCTAAGTTCGGCGAACCTTCTGTCGTGGTTATTATCGGACCAAATCACACAGGCCTGGGAAGGCCTGTGGGTGTGTGGCCAGAGGGTGAATGGGAAACTCCACTTGGAACCGTTCCGGTGAATCAGCGTGCAGCAGAGATCATCTTGAACAGCTCCAGATACGCTGAGGAAGACTTCATGTCTCATATCAGAGAGCATTCTATTGAGGTTCAAATTCCGTTTCTTCAGTTCGTGTTTGGGGACGTTTCCATAGTCCCCATATGTCTGATGGATCAAAGCCCTGCGGTTGCTGAAGATCTCGCGAACGCTTTGACAAAACTCGTAGCCGAGTTCCCAAGTGTTCTGATAATAGCTTCAACAGATCTGAACCACTACGAGGATCAAAGAACAACCCTGAGGAAAGATTCCTATATCATGGAAGCAATAAGAAATAAAGATCCTCGTCTTCTATATGAGTATCTTGTGAAGGAAGATATAAGTATGTGTGGATACGGTGGAGTGGCCACCCTTTTGAACATGAATTTCAAAAACGCCAGGATTTTGAAACACGCGACCAGCGGAGATGTATCCGGTGATAAACTGGAAGTCGTTGGATATCTCAGTGCGATCCTCTTCTGAGAATCTCTTCGAGTTCTTCTATTTTCAGAAGTTTCGAAAGCAACACATAAACGAACACACCGATCAGTATCAGAAAGATCGTTCCGAGATTTCCTTTGAACGAATCGTTCAGTAGAAAGATCATCGTTCCCATAACAGCAGAGGACAAGCCGATTTTGAAAATCTTTTTATCGAAGGAAGGTTTCATCCTTAAAACGAGAAAAGCGAATCCGGTGATGTATGAAACACTCGTCGCAAGTGCAATGCCCGAAGCTCCCATGGTAAAACCGAGTATCATATCGAGTGCTATGTTCACAGCAGAGACGAGCAGAGTGGCAAAGAAGGGGGTTTTCACTTCTTTCGAAGCGTGGTAGGCGCGGGATAAAAGGTTAAACAGAGACACAAAACACAATCCAATTGCGTACATGAAGAGTATCTGAGCCGATTTTTTCACGTCTTCATAGGTGAACGCTCCATATCCGAAGAGTAGGGAAATGATTCTTTCGGAAAGAACCATCAATCCAATCGAGGAAGGAAGTGTCAGAAAAAGGCTTTTGCTTATGAAGTCTTTCAGATTCTCGTGGAAATCCCCTTCACTTTCGCTGAGGGTGGACAGTGCAACAGTGGATACCGCGACACCAAAGATACCGAGTGGAAGTTGGTAGAGCCGGCTGGAAAGTTGGATCAAAGAGAGAGAACCCGGGTCTAAAAAGGATGCAACGTTCACGTCGATCAGTGTGGTTATCTGGGAGACTGCCATTGTCATGAACGTTCCAAAGAAGAGTCTGTAGAATTCTCCAAGGCCTTTGAATGTTGGTCTGTATCGAAATTTTCCGAAGGGAAGTAAAACCAGTAGTGCAGCCAGGCCTCCAATCGTGAATCCGGCGGCTGCCCATTTTATGTCACCAAACAGACATCCCACCATCACACCTACGTTCGAAAACATCGGAGTCAATGCGGGAAGGAAATATCTGTGTGAGGCGTTGTGTACCGAATAAAAAACTGCCCACACAAAAACGATGGTTATGAACGGAGCTGTCAGGCGTATAAGATTGGCTGCCAGCGATTTCACTTTTTCATCGGCACCTGTGGCGAAGATAGATGCCATGAAATAAGGAAAAACTTCGGAAATAAAAACAATAACGAGAGTGACGAGTCCGAGAGAGGTGAGTACGGCCGAAGTGAATTGTGTTTTCTCTTCCTCGTTCTCCAACTTTTTGTAGATTGCCAGAAAAGCTGAGCTCATTGCACCCTCGGCGAAGGTCCTTCTGAGGAAGAACGGAAAGACTATAGAAACATAGTAAGCATCGAGAGTAGAGGAAGCACCAAAAGTTTTTGCGAGAATCACATCACGAACGAGGCCCGTGATACGCGAGAAAAGCGTTCCCAGAGAGAAAGCGAGCGTTTTCTTTATGCTGGACACTCTTCTTCCTCCTGATTTAAGTTTGCGGAAAAGCACCCGATAATATTATACGGAAGGAGGTGAGGGAATGATAGACAGAATAAACGGACCGGGAGATATAAATCCTATCGAAGGAATAAAGAAGCCTTCTGTAGAAAAATCAAAGGAGAAGAGGAAAAAGGAAAGCACCGATAATGTTGAGCTTCGGCACGTCGAAGATGTCAGAAAATTCGCTGAAGAGGCGAAAAACATATCAACTGTCCGCGAGCAGCTGGTAGAAGAGCTGAAAAAGGCCATAGAGAGTGGAAATTACTTCGTCGATACTGAAAGGCTTGCCCGAAAAATTCTGGAGGAGCTGTCCGAATGAGAGAGGAATTGAAGAGGGTTCTCACAGAGAAGATAAGACTCATGGAGAATATGAGAAATCTTCTGGAAGAAGAACTGGAAGCGATTGTAAATAAGGACTTCGAACGTCTTGAAAGCATCCTGCCGCACATTGAGGAGCTTTCCGTTTCGATGGAAACCTGCAACGAAATATTGAAATCTTCACTGGAATCACACGGAAATGGCACAAAGCTCATCGATCTTCTGGAAATCTACAAGGACGATGAAGAAATGCTTTCAGAGCTAAGGAGTTTCTTTGAAACGCTGAACAAGTTGGTCTTCGAGATAGAAAAGTTAAAACAGGCAATAGGTTTTCATTTGAATTACATAGATTTTGTGTTCAATCTTCAAAGGAATGAACTCACCTACAATCGAAATGGATCCTTCGATAGAGATGGTCCTTCGATGTTCAACGGGAGGTCCTGAAAAATGCCCGATATGTCCATGTTTGGAATACTCAACACGGCGCTCACAGGAATACACGCGCACAAGCTGGCGATGAACGTTGTGGGGCACAACATCGCGAATGCCAGCACACCCGGTTACTCGAGACAGAGACCAGTCATAGAGGCGAATCCCCCCATTCCCCTCACTACCCTGACACAGCCTTCTTTTCCCTTGCAGATGGGAACCGGTGCAAGGGTTAAAACTATTGTGAGGTTGAGAGATGCCTTCCTCGACGTGCAGTACAGACAGGTGAACAACAGATACAACTACTGGGACACTGTCCTTTCTAACCTTCACTTCATAGAGCAGCTTCTGGCAGAGCCAGGTGAAGATGGTGTAAGAAGCCTTGTGGACAACTTCTGGAACGCTTTCAAAGAAGTCATGTCCGACCCCAGTAGCACAGCCTCGAAGGCGGAGGTTGTTTCCAGAGCACAACAGATGGTTTCTCAGATAAAAGATCTCTACGGAAGACTGGAGCAGCTCAGAGAAGATATAGACGATGAGATCGTTCAGAGAGTGTCCGAGATAAACCAGATGATAAAAAGACTGGCAGATCTCAACAACAAGATCAGAACCAGCATGATGCTCAACTCTCCACCGAACGACCTTCTCGATGAAAGAGACAGGATCCTTGACGAGCTCTCCAATCTTGCGAATATCAACTACACCGAAGCGGAGGACGGACAGATTACCCTGAGGATAGGAAATCAGATCGTTTTGAACGGTTCTACTTATAGAGAACTCAGGGCACTGGAGAGACCTTACGGAAAAGGATACCATGAGCTCTTCGTTGGAAACTCTCAGTTGATTCTCTCGGATGGGAAGCTGAAAGCGTTGATGGATCTGAGGGATTCCAGCATAGTGAAGTACATGAGAAAACTCGATGAATTCGTGCTTTTTATAACGGACTCATTGAATCTTGTTCACAGGGATGGTTTTGAGTCGAACGGAGTGACAACGAACCTCAACTTCTTCAAGAAAATTGAGGCCTTCAGCGATGATCCTTCCATCTTCAGAATCAAAGGAAGTAGAAAGCTCGAGATGGGACCTTACCACACTGTAACTGGTCTTCATTCTACAAGCAGCCAAGTTGAAATAGAAGGAAGACGCTTCAACTCTGATGACATCGTTCTCTCTTTCGGTGGTGGCTCATCGAACGTTTTGAACGTCTCGGCTGGAACGACCATTGGTGACCTCGTTGGTTCGTGGAACCTGCTCGGTACCTCTCTTAGGGTGGGTTCACATGCGGGAGGATACAGACTTTACCTGGAGGACAGCACCGGTTCTTTGAGGAACAAGCTTTTCCTCTCACTGGGGGATTCTCTATCGCAGATGGGATTCGACACCGAGACAAAAGGGTATATAACCATAAAAGAATCCGACCTTTCCGGGTTGTCTTCCGGTGTTTACAACATAAACGTGGAGTACACTCTTGAAGATGGCACAAGGCAGACAGAAACAATCAGCGTGGATCTTTCTTCCGGGGTGAACCTTTCGAATATAGAAGCTTCCATAAATTCTTCTTCGCATCTGAGGGCGCAGATTTACGCGGATCCATCCACTGGAGAAAACATGCTTGTGATCGTTCCAGATGAGCAGCTCAATTTCGATCCTTCAGCTGTCAAGGTGTTGAGTGACGATGACTTCTTCACGGAGTCTAACGCGTTCGTGAGAAATTACGAGGTGCTGAAATACAAAGACACTCTGGAAAACATTTTCTACGGTCAAACCGGTTTTGACCCAACAAGGCCTTTCACGATCACTATTAACTCCACGGATATAGAAATAGATCCAGCTGTGGACACTCTGGAAACACTCGTTGAAAAGATCAACGAAAAGAACACGGGAGTTCTCGCGGATTTGACGCCCCATCATTCGCTCGTCTTCAGGGCGTCGTCACTCTACGATTTCGATCTCAGAATGATGGAAATAAAAGGTCCGCAGGGTTTTTTCGAAGCCGTCGGATTTGTTGATCCAGACGGTGATCCCAATACTTTTGACTGGAGCTCTTCCTTCACCCTGGTTTCAAAATCTGACGATTTCACAACGTTGAGCGAACGTTTCAAGGTTGCGGACATTCTGACTTTCGACAGGGCACCGTACGATGAACCCTTGAACATCGTCAATCAGTTCGAGGTGAGTTCTTCTCTCGCTGCGAACCCGGCAAACCTCGCGGTCGATGTGGGATACGCTCTGGAAAATTCCGACTGGAACGCGACGAGTATCAAACCTTCGGGTGGAGCCAATCCAGAGCTTCTTGAAACCATACAGAATCTTTACACCAGAAAGATATTATCGAACGGCAAGGAGAGTTTCTACGAGTTCTTCGGCGGTGTGGTCTCGGAGCTCGGTGTGGAGGCGGAGACTGCCAGCAATCTCAAGAACAACACGGAAATCCTCAGACAGGAGATCGACAATGCCCGTGAAGAAGTGAAGGGAGTCTCTCTCGACGAGGAGATGGCAAACATGATAGAGTATCAGCACGCGTTCAGCGCTGCTGCCAAAGTCATCACCGCTGTCGATCAGATGATACAGACCGTGATCAACATGGTGGGGTGATCTGAATGAGGGTTACAAACAAAATGATCAGTGATAGGGTGCTGTTCAACATACAGACGAGTTTGAAAAGAATAGCGAAGCTCCACGATCAACTCTCTTCGGGATACAAGGTGAGGTATCCGAGTGACGATGCCGTCGTTGCGAAGAGGGCCAGTGACATTCTGACGAGAAAGAGGGAACTCGAGCAGTTTCAAAGAAGCGTGGATCATGTTCAAACTTACGTGAACGCGTACGACAGTGCCCTTCAAACCGTTTCCTCCATTACTCAAAGACTCAGAGAACTGCTGGTTAGAGCAGCGAATGGGACTCTTTCGAAAGCAGAGAGAGAGGCTATAGCAGAGGAGATCGATAAAATCAAAGAGAATCTGGTGGAAGTGGCGAACACAAGAATAGAGAACGAGTACATCTTTTCTGGATACGATGTTTTCAGTCAGCCGGTCGAAAACGAAAACGGCACCTGGAAGATCTCGACACTTCCGGCCTCAGATAAGAGTCGCTCTATTCTGGTGCTGGGACATTCCATTGATTACGGTGTCACAGCCAGTGAGGTTTTTGAACTGGACAGCGGAAAGAATGTGTTCCAGATGCTTGAGGAGGTTTCTGCCACTCTTCGTTCCAATCTCAACGAAACTCAGATATCGGAGCGTGTGTCGAACGTTTTCTTGAAGGAATTATCCTACTTCGAAGAGCGTATAACCAGAACAATAGGAGAGGTCGGTGGTGTGAGCAGGTTCATCGATATGGTGAACTCGAGGGTGCAGGATCTCGATTTCTTCTTCACCGAGTACCTTTCAAAAGAGAGAGATGCAGACATCACAGAACTCGTGACGGATCTTGCTATGCAGCAGTCGGTTCTTGAAGCTGCTTTGAAATCGGCCAGTCGAGTGCTTCAGGCGACCCTGGTAGACTTCGTGAGGTGATAACGTGGTTTACAAAACCAAACTCGGAGAGATGGAAATTTCGGATGAAAGTATCTTCACGTTCGAAAAAGGAATTCCCGGATTCGAACATCTGCGAAAGTTCGCGCTCGTTTTTCCTCAGGAAACCTTTCCCATAGGATGGCTGCTTTCACTCGAGGATCCGGAAGTGGGACTTCCCGTTGTGGATCCAAAGCTCGTGAGAGCCGATTACGACCCTGTAGTGCTAAGTGAGGATCTCGAGGAGATCGAAGCCGAAAATCAGGAAGCGCTCCTTTTCTTCTGTGTGTTAACGATTCCCCCAGGGAAACCGGAAAAGACCACGATAAATCTCAGGGCACCGATAATTTTGAATCAAAAGAAAAAGAAGGGAATTCAAACGATACTGGAGAACGAAGATTACCAGTTGAGACACCTTCTTTCCGAAGAGATGGAGCGTTCAAAGACTGTGGTATGATCTTCAAATAGAAGCCTCCCTCACCGTGCGGTACCCTTCGGGGTTCAAAGGGGAAGCCGGTGGAAATCCGGCGCGGGGCCGCCACCGTGACCGGGGACGAAACCCGCAGAACGCCACTGGGGCGATCACCCTGGGAAGGTGCGGGGAGTAGGATGATCCGGAAGCCGGGAAACCCGCCCGCGGTGAAGGGAAACCACCTTCCTCGGCACCAGGAAGGTGGGAATATTCTTTTTCAGGGAGGGATGGAAGTGTTCAGAAAACTGGTTTCTTTGATTCTTCTTTTTGTCACCGCTGTTGCGCTCGCCGTAACGGTTGTGGACGATTCTGGAAGAGTGGTGGAGATCACATCCGCACCCGAAAGGGTGGTCAGTCTGTCTCCCGCCGCAACGAGGTTTCTTGTGTTCCTCGGCCTGGAAGACAAAATCGTTGGAGTCACCGATTACGACAGCTACGAAGCCGAAAGAGTCGGTGCGATGGTTCCTGCGAACATCGAAAAGGTGGTGAGTCTGAATCCCGATCTCGTTCTGATGTTCGGCGGATTTCAGCTTCCCGAAGTTCCAAAACTTGAGGAAGCAGGTTTAAAGGTCCTTGTTGTGAATCCGAATTCTCTCAACGACATCATCAGAGACGTGGTCCTTCTTGGAACGATCTTTGATCGTCGAGACCTTGCCCTGGAGAAATCGGAAAAGCTGAGAGAGAAAATGCTTGAGATAGGAAAGAAGACCTACAACGTTCCTCCATCGAAGCGTCCCAAGGTACTCTACCTGATCTCATCTCCCGGTCCTGATGTGAAGGATATCTGGACGTGTGGAATGGGATCCTATCTCAACGAGATCATCTCTCTGGCGGGCGGGGTGAACATTGCTTCCGGAATCGCAGGGCCGAACGGCTGGCCACAGCTTTCTCTTGAGTATGTTGTGTCTCAAAATCCTGATGTGATAATAGTTGGAGTTTACATCTCTGGAACGGAGAACGAAGAGATAAAGAAAATACTCAATTTTGAACCTTTCAAAGAAATAAACGCAGTGAAGAACAAAAGGGTCTTTGCAGTGGATGGAAACGTGGCCTCTCAACCTTCTCCCGATGTGTTTGAACTCCTCGATTTGTTCTATGAATTTTTCTACGGAGGAAAAGGTGAGTGAGAAAACTCGTTTTTCCGATACTGATACTCAGTTTTCTTCTTGGAATCTTCTTTGGAAGTGTGCCTCTGGACCCCCTTGAAGTGCTGGGGGTCCTCTTTGGTTTGAAAGAAAACCCCGGGGTCGAAAGGATTCTTTCTCTCAGAATTCCAAGGGTTCTGGCAAGTTTTCTGGTTGGAGCCGGTCTTTCGATCGTGGGAAATTCGTTTCAGAATCTTTTGAAGAATCCTCTTGTTGATCCGTATCTCCTTGGAATCTCCTCGGGTGCATCTTTCGGTACCGTTGTGTCGTTTTACCTCGCTGAAATCTTCGGAATCTCCTGGATATACAGAATTCCACTTCTCAGCTTTGGTTTCTCTATGATAGCGTCACTCTTGACCCTTCTCATTGCAAGGAAAGAGGGCCGCTTTCCGGTAACAACCATCGTGCTTTCTGGAGTGGTGGTAAGCACGTTGTTCAGCTCTCTCACTTACATGACGATCGTTCTTTTGAAAAGGAATGTAACCACCATCTCTATGTGGCTCTTTGGAAGCTTTTCAGGGAGTACGTGGGAGGATGTTCTCTTCTATCTGATGGTCGTCATCCCGTTTTTACTTTACTCTTTGATCTTCTCCAAACATCTGAACGCCATGGCACTTGGAGAGGAAGAGGCGTTCATCCTTGGAGTCAGCGTTGAGAGATTGAAGGTTGTCACTTTTCTTTTTGGAAATCTCATCACGGCATTTCTGGTCTCCAGAAGTGGTGTTATCGGTTTCGTCGGTCTCATAGTTCCTCACATCTCTCGCTACCTCGTTGGTCCGAATTTTCTGAAGTCCGTCCTTTCGAGTTTGATCGTGGGAGGAGTTCTTCTCACACTCTGCGACACGGCAGCCAGAACCTTCTTTTCTCCCACAGAACTTCCAGTCGGCGTTGTAACAGCGTTGATCGGAGCACCTTTCCTTGCTTTCCTCATGAAAAGAGGTGTGTGAAGTGGAGATTGTGAGGATTGAAAATTTGTTCTTCCAATACAGAGGCGGATTCTCTCTGAAAAACATAAATCTTTCTGTGAAAAAAGGGGAGTTCTTCGGTATCATCGGACCGAACGGTTCCGGAAAGACTACTCTTTTAAAGATCCTTGTGGGGATTTTTCGTCCTCAGAAAGGAACGGTTCAGCTCCTCGGTAGGATACCGTGGGAGACTTCGAGAAAAGAGATGGCGAAGATAGTAACCCTCGTTTCTCAGGATTTCTTTCCTTCCTACGACTTTTCTGTAAAAGAGATAGTCGAGATGGGACGGCTTCCACACTTGAGTCTTCTGAGTGGAACATCCAGAAAGGATGAGGAGATAGTCCTGAAAAGCCTAGAGCTAACCGGAACATTGAAATTTGTCGACAGAAACTTCTGGACATTGAGCTCTGGAGAGCGCAGGAAGGTTGTGCTATCGAAAGCGATTGTGCAGGACACGGAAATCCTGCTCATCGATGAACTCACAGCCCATCTGGATTACAACAACGTGAGTCTTGTGGGAAACGTTTTGAAAAGGTTGAAAGAATCGGGAAAAACCATCATCTCCGTTTTCCACGACATAAACGTGGCATCTGCTCTGTGTGATCGAATAGGCGTTATGAAAAACGGTGAGATGATAAAAACCGGAGCACCCCCAGAGGTGGTGACCGAAGAGGTGCTCCGGAATACATTCGAAACGGAATTCGTGGTACTTGAACATCCTGTCACAGGAAGACCGTTAGCCTTTCTCAAATAGTTTTTTCAAGAATTTCACCTGTTCAACCGCTTGGAAAGAGCCTCCTCCCTCGTGGTTGTTGTACGGATAGATTCTGATTTCCTTCGGTCCAGCGTAGTAATTGTAGGCAGCGAAAACCGTTGAAGGAGGACAAATGTTGTCCATGAGACCCACAGAAAACAGCGCAGGGATCTTCGCTCTGGCTGCGAAGTTCACTCCATCGAAATAGGAAAGAGTCCTGAACACGATTTCTTCCTTGTCTCTGTGGGTCTTTAGAAAGTTCGTGATCTCCGCGTATGGATGCGTATCCACAAGCTGTACTGCTCTTCTGAAGTGACACAGAAACGGCACATCGCACAGAAGAGCCTTTGCTTTCTTTGAGAGAGCGCTCACCGCAAGGGCTATTCCGCCACCCTGACTGCCTCCAGCTATCACGATTCTTTCTTGATCTACCTGAGGAAAAGAAGCAGCAGCTTCAACGGCTCTGACAGCGTCCGTGAAGACTCGTCTGTAGTAGTAAGTTCTGGGATCCAGTATTCCTCTTGTCATGAATCCTGGATACTGAGGGTCAACGGGACCCTCAGGGTAATCCGGTGTGTCTCCTTTCAGCCAGCCGCTTCCCTGACCTCGAGTATCCATGACGAAACATATGTAACCCATAGAAGGCCAGAACAGCCAGTCGTGAGGGAATCCTCTTCCACCGTTGTATCCTATGTACTGCACAACGCAGGGAAGTTTTTCTTCTTCCAGTTTTGGAACAAGGAGCCACCCTTTGATCCTCTGTCCCCTGTATCCGGAGAAGGTGACATCGTACGCTTCGACTGTTTTGAGGTGAGACTCCATCCTCTCGAAGACGGGGTCTAAGGGGAACTTTTCGCTCTCTGCGAGTGTCTCTTCCCAGAACTCATCGAAGTCTTTCTCTTCGTACCGCTCTGGACGATATTTCTTCAGTTCTTCGAGTGGTAAATCGAAGAAGGCCATTTTTTCACTCCTCGCAGGCTTCCGTGAAGAATTTCCTCATTCCCACCACTTCTCTTTTTTCACCGACGACGGAGAAAGAACCTGTGAGTCTGATGTCTTCAGAAGAGCTTCCCACCATCACTTTGAACTCACCGGGTTCAACCACGAGTTTCATGTCTCTGTTGTAGTAGGCGAGCACGTCCATGTGAAGCCTGAACACAACAGTCTTCTTCTCTTTCGCCTTCAAAGAAACCCTCTTGAAGCCCTTCAGCTCTTTCACAGGCCTTGTGACGCTTGCAAACTCACGACCGATGTAAAGTTGAACCACCTCGTCTCCGTCTCTGTCTCCGATGTTTTCCACGTCCACCTTTATCACCACTTCGCCGGCCGGTGGCACTTCCTTCGGTTCGATTCTGAGGTTGCTGTACTCGAACTTCGTGTAAGACAAACCGTGCCCAAACGGGAAGAGAGGCTTTGTGCTCTCATCCACGTAGTCTCCGTGCCAGTGAGACCTTCCCCCGGATGGTTTGACGTAGTGGAAGACAGGAATCTGACCAGCGCTTCTTGGAAAGCTGATCGGGAGTTTTCCAGAGGGATTCACCTTTCCATAGATGATGTCAACGATCGCTCTTCCTCCCGCTTCTCCAGGAAGCCACACCTGAAGGATCGCGTTCACCTTGTCGACGACGTTTTTGAGTGAATAGGGTCTTCCCGTGATGAGGACAAGAACGACGGGTTTTCCTGTCTTTGCAACTTCGAGGACGAGTTCTTCCTGGACTCCTGGAAGCTTGAGGTTTGCCATGTCTCTGGACTCACCGGTTGTGCAGTCAAGGGTGAGTCCAGATTTGTCCCCTACGACAACGATGGCAACGTCGGATTTCTTTGCAATTTCTATCGCCTCTTCGAAACCGCTTCTGTCTTCCCCTGTCACTTCACAGCCTTTTGCATATTCGAATTCGATCCCTTCTTCTTTGAAGGCATCGAGAACACTCGGAATGCTCTTCATATGTTCTTCTATGCTCTTCTTCAGTCTTTCGTAGTTTTCTCTCGGGATCTGAGGATTTCCAAAGACGTCGTCTATGTTGTCGAGGAGAGCCCTTATGTGTGCAAGGTACATGTAATCTCCGAGGAGATTTCTCACCTCACCCGCGTTCGGTCCGATCAGGGCAACTTTTTTGTTTTTCTGAAGAGGCAGAATTCCATCATTCTTGAGAAGGATAATGGATTTCCTTGCTATCTCGAGTGCGATGTCTCTGTGACTTTCTATCTTTGCTTTTTCCACCTCAACGTAGGGATTCTCGAAGAGTCCGAGCATGAACTTTAGTTTCAACACCCTGGCGACTGCCTCGTCGATCAAAGCTTCGGAGATGATGCCTTTTTCAACAAGGTCTTTCAAATATTGATAACATTCTGTCTTCGGAAGTTCAACATCTATCCCCGCTTCAAGTGCGAGTCTTGCGGCTTCTGACTTATCCCTTGCTATTCTGTGATAATCTTCCAGAACTTTCACAGCAAAATAGTCAGAAACGACGATTCCTTCGAATCCCCAGTCTTTTCTGAGAATGTCTGTGAGGAGTTTCCTGTTCGCTGCACATGGGACACCGTCTATTTCGCTGTAGGAGTTCATCACAGAAAGCACATTCGCTTCTTTAACGGCCGCTTCGAACGGAAAGAGAAAGACCTCTTTGAATTCCCTCTCCGGAATGTTCGTTGGTGCCCAGTTCTTTCCACCTTCAGAAGCGCTGTATCCGGCGAAGTGTTTCACTGTGGCAACGACACCTTTTTTGATATCTTCCCCCTGGAGGCCTTTCACGTAAGAGACTCCCATCCTCGCCACCAGATAGGGAGATTCTCCGAACGTCTCTTCTGTTCTCCCCCACCTTGGGTCTCTTGCGACATCCAGAACAGGTGCGAGACCCTGATGTGCCCCTATCTTTCTCATATCCTCTCTGACGGCGGTGGTCATTTTTTCTATGAGATCTGGATCCCATGTACTTGCCATTGCTATCGCCTGAGGGAAGTTGGTTCCTCCAAGTCCCATGTAACCGGTGAGACATTCTTCGTGTATCATCGCAGGAATTCCAAGGCGTGTTTCTTCCACAAGAAATCTCTGTATTTCGTTCACAAGTTCCGCGGCTTCTTGAGGTTCAAGGTTCGTTGATCCACCAGGCCTTGTGATCTGGCCTATACCATTTTTGAGGAGTTCTTTTGCTTTTTCTTTTTTGAATTTTCCCCTCTCGTCTATCAGTTCGTAACCCCAGACAGACCCAAGCTGGGCCACTTTCTCTTCCAGCGTCATTCTGGAAAGAAGATCTCTCACTCTCACTTCAATGGGTTGCGAAGGATCCCTGTACAGTTCCATATTTTTCCCTCCTCATCTGTTATTGAAACCATAAAGATCATCTGTACAACCAGCATTTCACCTGCACACCATCAACTTCAAAATACGGAGGAGGCTCCTTTCTGCATATATCCATGGCCTTTGGACATCTTCCTGCGAACTTGCAGCCCTGTCTCAGATACTCTGCCTGTTCTGTCTCGGACAGTTTTATCCTGATGTCCCACTTTTTCTTCGGATCCGGCTCTGGGACGGATTCCCTCAAAAGCTGGGTATATGGATGCTTTGGTTCCATGAGAACTTTCTCTGCAGGTCCCAGTTCCACTATATTTCCTCTGAACATGACGGCGATTCTGTCAGAGACGTAGTAAGCCGTTGTGAGATCGTGGGTGATGTAGAGCACGCTCACACCGTACTGTTCTTTGAGATCCTTGAAGAGGTTCACGATCGACATTCTCAAAGAAGCGTCGACCATCGAGACGGGTTCGTCTGCGACAAGAAGAGAAGGATTCGTGAGAAGCGCCCTTGCGATGGAAATTCTTTGAAGCTGACCTCCT